>CAKXAF010000044.1:0-2200 GCA_934869045.1 uncultured Nitrososphaerota archaeon
GTGGCCCTGAGGCTGATGGATCCGGACGATACGCTGTTGGATTCTCTGGAAAGCTATCTCGGGTTCCGCCTCCGCGCGGATCCCGAGGTACGGACCGCCGTCTTCAAAGCCGGACGTTACCTGGAGGAGCAGGGGCTTTTCGGCGAAAAGCTCCGGGACAGCATCGTTTCCTGTATCGTCCTCCGCGCGGAGGAGATCTGCTGTGAAGCCGTATGCAGCCCTAACGCGTGCTGTTCCCGGGACCGGAAGCTCGACCGCATTTTTACTGGGAAATGGACCGGTATCCCTGTCATGATTCTGCTTCTTGCCCTGGTCTTCTGGATTACCATGACCGGCGCCAATTATCCGTCCCAGCTTCTGGCCGACGCGCTTTTCCGGGTAGAGGATTGGCTGCGGGCCGGTCTCACCAGCCTTTCGCCTCCGGCCTGGGTAACCGGCCTGCTCATTGACGGAGTTTTCCACGTACTTGCCTGGGTTGTCAGCGTTATGCTGCCGCCTATGGCCATTTTCTTTCCCATGTTTACCCTTCTTGAAGATTTCGGATATCTCCCCCGCGTTGCCTTCAATCTGGATAAATGCTTTCAAAAAGCCTGCGCCTGCGGGAAACAATGTCTCACTATGCTCATGGGCTTGGGGTGCAACGCCGTAGGCGTCACCGGCGCCCGGATCATCGACTCGCCCCGGGAGCGGCTGATTGCCATCCTCACCAACGTCTTTGTCCCCTGCAACGGACGCTTTCCCACCCTGATCCTGCTGATCGGCATTTTTTTTGCTGGAGCCTCCCTCTGGTCCTCGGCGCTTTCCTCTTTGCTGTTGGCCGGCGTCATCATCCTGGGAATCCTTATGACCTTTCTTCTCTCCCGCCTGCTCTCCAAAACCCTGCTCAAAGGGGTTCCTTCGTCCTTTACTCTGGAACTGCCTCCCTACCGCCGCCCACAGGTCGGTAAGGTCATCGTCCGCTCCATTTTTGACCGGACCCTTTTCGTTCTTGGCCGCGCCATCACAGTCGCCGCCCCTGCCGGACTGATCATCTGGCTGCTGGCCAATATTACCGCCGGAGGCTCTTCCCTGCTGAGCCTCTGCGCCAACTTTCTGGACCCCGCCGCCCGGCTCTTCGGTATGGACGGAGTCATCCTCATGGCCTTTATTTTGGGGTTTCCGGCCAACGAGATTGTCATGCCGATCATTTTCATGGCCTATACCGCCACAGGTACCCTGACGGATTTTGGCAGCGCCCTGCAGGTTCGGGAACTCTTGACAGCCAACGGCTGGACCTGGGTCACCGCTGCCTGCACCGTGCTTTTCTCCCTGATGCACTGGCCCTGTTCAACCACCCTGCTGACCATCCACAAAGAAACGAAAAACCTGAAGTGGACATTCCTTTCCGCTGTCATCCCCACCCTGACAGGTCTGGCAGTCTGCTTCCTCGTCGCACAGATCGGACGTTTCTTCTTATAGGCAGCAAAAGCACCAGCTTTTCCTTCCTCCCTATAGGCGCTATCGTGAAAAATGCAAATTGTTTTTCGAAACCATTTGCTGTATAATAATTGGAAAGAATAGTTATTTTGCGCACAAAATGCGTGGATTTTGAGAAACGAGGCAGAAATCTTGGAAAAGGAATACATTATCGACGCCCATTCCCATATCTTCCCGGAGAAGATCGCCTCTAAGGCGGTTGCCTCTATCGGAAGCTTTTACGATCTCGCCATGCACGACGGCAATGGAACTGCCGAAGCCCTTCTGGAAAGCGGCCGTCAGATCGGTGTGGACCGGTACCTGGTCTGCTCCACTGCTACCCGCCCGGGCCAGGTCAAGGCCATCAATGACTTTATCTGGGAGGAAAGCCTCCTCCACCCGGAGTTCATACCCTTCGCTACCATGCATCCTGACCTGGAGGATCTGGAAGCCGAGATGGAACGCATCCTCTGCCGCGGCTATTACGGCATCAAGCTCCATCCGGATTTTCAGGAGTTCAATATCGACGATGACCGCGCCATGGAGATATACCGCATGGCGGAGGGCCGGCTGGCTATCCTGTTTCACACCGGCGACGACCGCTACGACTTTTCCGCTCCCCGCCGGATGGAAAAGGTCGCCGAGCGTTTCCCCAGCCTGACCTGCATTGCCGCTCATTTCGGTGGTTACCGCTGCTGGAAGGAGGCTTTGGATATCTATCAGGCGCCCAATCTCTATATGGATA
>CAKXAF010000044.1:2210-5852 GCA_934869045.1 uncultured Nitrososphaerota archaeon
CTGCTCAGGCGGTGGAGCTTTTGTATGAGCACGGTATCCACCGGTTTTTCTGGGGGACGGATTTCCCCATGTGGAATCACCAGGGGGAACTCGCCCGCTTCAACGCCCTGGATCTGCCCCCCGATTTCCGAAAAAAGGTTCTTTCGGAAAATTTTTCCCGGGCTATCCTTCACGAAGAACCTGCCCGATAAACGGACTCGGATGTCTGCCCCGCCTCCAGCCAAAGGAGGCGGGGACTTTATTTGTCCAAAGAAAGACCGTATTTGCCAAAAAAGAGCCTATTTTCATAGATTCTCTGGAGTTTCTGACCCTTTATCCTGAAAATGCCGTTTTTCTCTTGACAGCGCCAATTTCATTCCATATAATGAGGGGGAAATCGGGTTCCGGGACGGTCCCCGGAGAAAGGAAATGCTTATGCTTCAGCAAGCCAAATGGATCGCCGCCGCCAAAACAGATTGGGCCTCCCCTCTCTTCCGAAAGAGCTTCTGCCTGGACAGGGCCCCCGTCTCCGCCACTCTGAAGGCCTGCTGCCTCGGCTATGGCGTGATCACCGTCAACGGCCGCCCTGTCACCGAGGACGTATTGACCACTCCGCTGACCAAATTTGATTCTTCCGTCCTCTATAACACCTATGAAATCGCTTCTCTGCTCCGCGCCGGCGAGAACGTCATCGGCATCATGCTGGGCAACGGCTGGTACAACGATATTTCCGAAACCTGGGACTTCGAAAAGGCTTCCTGGCGCCACCATCCCAAACTGGTTCTCTCCCTTCTCCTGAAGTGGCCGGATATGCAAACCCGGGAAATTCGATCCGATTCTTCCTGGCAAACCGCCGGCGGCCCCGCTGTCTTCAATCACGTCCGCTGCGGCGAACGCTTCGACGCCCGTTTGGCGCAGGAAGGCTTCGACCGCCCTGGGTTTGACGCCGGCAGCTGGCAGAACGCCTTTGTCTGCCGCAGTCCCGGAGGCATCCTCAAGCCCGCCCAGCTTCCTCCCATCCGCATCACCGATACCCTCCCCATGAAGGAGATCGCTCCCAGCCTCTATGACTGCGGCCAAAACCTCAGCGGCTGGGCCAAAATCCGTGTCAAAGGAGAGCAGGGCCAAAAAATTTCAATCCACTACGGCGAGCAGCTCACCCCCGAAGGGAAACTGGACAGTCATATCAACTGCTTCAACAAGAACTACGAGCTGAACCACTGCGACGAGTACATCTGCGCCGGCAGCGGCTGGGAAGAGTGGGAACCGCATTTCTGCTACCACGGCTTCCGCTATGCTTCTGTGGAAGGCGCCCCGGCAGATTTTGAAATTGCCGCCCGCCTGGTCCGCACCGGCCTGGAAAGCATCGGCAGCTTCTCCTGCAGCGATGAAATGCTCAACCGCATCCATCACGCCAGCCGCTGGTCTACCATGACCAACTACCACGGCATCCCCACCGATTGCCCCCACCGGGAGCAGAATGGCTGGACCGGCGACGCCCTCCTCTCCTCCGAGCAGGCTCTGATGAACTTTGACATGGTGGACGCCTATTCCAAATGGCTGGCCGACTTCCGGGACTGCCAGCGTCCCAGCGGGCAGCTCCCCGGCATTGTTCCCACTGCCGGATGGGGCTTCAACTGGGGCAGCGGTCCCGCCTGGGACAGCGCCCTGATCCTCATCCCCCTCTACGTCTGGCGCTACCGCCGGAACGACCGCCTTCTCCGGGAGAACTGGGACGCCATGGAGCGCTATATGGGCTATTTCTCCTCCATGACCGAAGACGGACTGGCTGAATTCGGCCTGGGAGACTGGTGCCACCCCAAAGATACTATCCCCTGCCCCACCATGCTCACCGATACGGCCTACTATTACGCTGACGCCCGCGCCATGGCGGAGGCTGCGGCCGTCCTTGGAAAAAATCCAGCGCCTTACCAAAATCTGGCGGATCAGATCCGCTGTGCCTTCCGGACAAAATTCCTCAAAAACGGCCTGCCCCAGCCGGAGGGGCAAACCGCTCTGGCCTGCGTCCTGTTCCAGGGCCTCCTGGATGAAGAGGAGAAGCCCGGGGCAGCCGCCCGCCTGGCCCAGCTGGTGGAGGAAAATGGGTTCCACATCGACTGCGGCATCCTGGGGACCAAATACATTTTCCGTGCTCTGTCCGACGCGGGCTTTGGCGAAACCCTCTACAAAATGGTCACCAATCCCTCTTACCCCAGCTATGCCTATTGGATGGAGCAGGGTATGACCACCCTCTGCGAGGACTGGGAGATGGACAATTCGCTGAACCACCATATGTTCAGCGAGGTGGATCTCTGGTTCTACCGCTATCTGGCCGGAATTCAAACCGACGGCGGGATTTTGACCATCGCCCCTCTCTTCCTGGAAAAGCTGGATTGGGTGAAGGCCCGCCACCGGGACATTTCCGTTGCCTGGGACCGCAGTTCCATCACCGTCACAGTGCCTGAACCCGCCGTCCTGATCCTCTCCGGAAAGAAGATCCCCCTCCAGCCCGGCACGACCACCCTGTCCCGGAACGCCTAATAAATCATAGCAAACCTGTTGAAAGCCGGTATAAGTTTTCTCTGCCATCCAGTACGCCGAAGCGGGGCCACAAGGCTCCGCTTTTTTAAATGTTCCGGTTAAGATGATAACCTGAATAGTACCACATGGAAACTAAACACAGCTTTTTAAAAGTACGCTATAATAGAAACCAGAACAGAACCGGCTCCAGCCGGAATTGGAGGTTTTGCCATGATTCAGGTTTCCACCCCCAGCCGCATCTGCCTTTTCGGCGAACATCAGGATTACCTTGGCCTGGAAGTCATCGCTTCCGCCATTAACCTGCGTTTCTCCACCAAGGCTGAAAGACGCGGCGACAGCCTGCTCCACATCCGCATCCGCGACAAGTCTATCAGCGAACTGGGAGCCAAAAACACCGAAAACAAATACGAGGAAGTAACCATCGATCTCTCAAAAGAACTGGTTTACGAAAGCAAGCGTGACTACTTCAAATCCATCGTCAACGTCCTCCGCAAGGCGGGCTTTACCATCCCCGGCGCAGACGTCACCATGGATTCGGAAATTCCCATCGGCAAGGGGATGTGCTCCTCCACCACCATGGTGCTGGTGCTGACCGCCACGCTGGCTGCCCTCTCCGACCAGCCCGAACGCGCCTATGACGCCAAAGAAATGGCGCTGCTGGCATGGAAGGCCGAAGTCGAGGAATTCCATGAGCCCGGCGGCATGATGGATCATTATGCCTCTGCGCTGGGCAATCTTGTCCATCTGGACTTCTCCACCGGAAGCGCTGTCCCCACCTCCCTCAAGCTGGATCTCGACGGCGTATTCATCCTCTTCGACTCCCTTCAGGACAAGGACACCATCAAGGTCCTCGGCGATTCCAAATACCCCACGCTGGAAGCCATCAGGGAGCTGAACCCCTACGGCATCACCTCCATCCGGGATTTCTATAACGATCCCGAACTGGAAAAGTACGTCGAAACGCTCGACGAGTTCCACCAGCGGAAAGTCCGCGCCAACATCGACAACTACCGCATCCAGCGGGAGGCGCTGGAGCTGATCCAGACCGGAAAGATGACCAATGAAAAGATGGGCGAGCTTTTGAACCGCCATCAGGCCAATCTCCGGGACGGGCTTCAGATC
>CAKXAF010000044.1:5862-12396 GCA_934869045.1 uncultured Nitrososphaerota archaeon
CTTCAGATCTCCACCCCCGTTATCGACAAGATTCTTGCGGCCGCCCTTGAAAACGGCGCTTACGGCGGCAAGTTCAACGGCTCCGGCGGCGGCGGATGTCTCTACTGCTACGCTCCCGCAAACAAAGCGGAGCAGATCGTAGCAGCTTCCAACGCGATGGGCTACCCCGCCATGATCCTCACGCAGGACAAGGGTCTTACCATCTGCGGCTAACCACATTTTTAGGAGGAAATCATCCATGAAAGCAGTTATTCTGGCAGCAGGCAAAGGCAAACGTCTTCATTCTGAGCAGTTTTCCGCCCCCAAAGTGCTGCGGGAAGCCAACGGCAAGCCCCTGCTGCGTTACGTTGTCAACAATTTGAGCTTTATTCCCGATAAAAAGGACATCGTCATCGTCGCAGGCTACAAAAAGGAAATGGTTTTTGACGCCTTCCAGGATGGCTACACCTTTGCAGTCCAGGAGGAGCAGCTGGGTACCGGCCATGCCGTCAACTGTGCCCGGGAGGCCCTCAAGGACTACGATGGCCCGGTCCTGGTCTGCTACGGCGACATGCCTATGTTCAAAAAAGAGACCTACGAAAACCTGGTCAAGGTCCACGAGGAAACCGGCAGCGACTGCACCATCCTTACCGGAGTATCCGACCGGGGATTGGCCTATGGGCGCATTATCCGCGGTGCGGACGGCGCGTTTGCGGGCGTGGGCATCTATGTTTTTGACAGCAAAAAGCTGTTTTCCTGCCTGGGTGAGCTGAAAAATTCCAATGCCCAGGGCGAATACTATCTCACCGACGTGCCCGCCATCATGATGGGCAAAGGGTACAAAATCAGCACCTACACCACCCACGACGATACGGAAATCCTGGGCGTCAACACCCCGGAGGACCTGGCCCTCTGTGAGTCCCTGTTGAAGTAATCGGTTCATCCGGCCGCTTTTTCAGACGTTTTCGGCAAAAACGTCTTGAGAAGTGTTGCCGTTTTCTTGAAAAACCTTGTATAAAGTTGAAAAACGGGGGCCTTCCGGGACCCCTCCGACTGCAAAGGAGCGTTGAAAATGATTCAATTTGGCACCGGCGGCTTCCGGGCCGTCATCGGCGACGATTTCACCAAGGCAAATGTGGAACTTCTCGCCCAGGGGCTGGTCAACAAAATGAAAGCGGAAAAGGCGGAAGGCTCCCCTCTGGTCATCGGCTATGACCGGCGCTTCCTTTCGGACATCGCCGCAAAATGGATCTCCGGCGTTTTCGCTGCGAACGGCATCCATGTCCAGTTCATCGACCGGGAAGCCCCCACCCCGCTCATCATGTTCGTGGTCAAAAAAACCGGCGCGCAGTACGGCATGGCTGTTACCGCCTCCCACAACCCTGCGGAATACAACGGCGTCAAAGTCTTTACCGCAGGCGGGCGGGACGCCAGCAAGGAAGTGACTAACGAGCTGGAGGAGTACATCAATGCCCTGGACGCCGGCGGTGTTTCCACAATGGATTTTGAAGAGGCCAAAAAGGCCGGGCTGGTGGAGATCATCGAGCCGATGAACGACTACATCGACAGCATCCTGAGCTTCATCGATATCGACCGGATCAAAGCCAAGAAGCTGAAGATCCTCCTGGATCCCATGTTCGGCGTGTCCAAGACTTCCCTTCAGACCATCCTGCTCACCTGCCGCTGCGATGTGGACGTCATCAACGACCGGCACGATGCGCTGTTCGGCGGACGGCTTCCCTCCCCCTCGGCCAAGACGCTGACCCGGCTCTCCTCCATGGTGGTGGAAGGCGGCTATGACCTGGGCATCGCCACGGACGGCGACGCCGACCGCATCGGCCTCATTGACTCGGAGGGCGCGTTCATCCACCCCAACGACATTCTGGTGCTGCTCTATTACTACCTGGTCAAATACAAGGGCTGGAAGGGCGACTGCGTGCGCAACATCGCCACCACCCATCTGCTGGACCGGCTGGCCTCCGCCTTTGGACAGGTCTGCTACGAGGTTCCGGTTGGCTTCAAGTGGATTTCCTCCAAGATGGACGAAACCGGGGCCATTATCGGCGGCGAAAGCTCCGGCGGCCTGACGGTGAAAGGACATATTTCCGGCAAGGACGGCATCTATGCCGCGGCGCTGCTGGTGGAGATGATTTCGGTCATCGGGAAACCGCTCAACGCTATCCTCAAGGAAATCAAAGACGAATACGGCCAATGCGAGATGAGTGAGTTTGACTGCCGGTTCTCCCACGAAAAGAAGGCCCAGCTCAACGAACTGCTGTTTGTAGAGCGGAAGCTGCCGGAGTTTGACGTAGAGGTGGAAAAGGTTTCCTATGCCGACGGCTGCAAGGTCTATTTCAAGAACGGCGGGTGGATCATCTGCCGCTTCTCCGGCACCGAGCCGCTGATCCGGATTTTCTGTGAGATGGAAACCTACAGCCGCGCCGTGGAAGTCACCAAACTCATGCGCGAATTTTTGGGCCTGTAAACCGCCGCACAAAGGACCCGAAACCTTGGGACCTCATGGATGTTTCGACCGCGGTGAAGCATCCATGAGGTCTCCTTCTGCTTTCCCTGTACTTTGGGGTTGCCTTTTCGGAAGGATTCTGCTACAATGAGGAAAATGGTTTTTGGAGGGCAATATGAGCAATTCGGACAATATGCGGGAATTTTTTGACCGGGCCGCTCCGGGGTGGGACAATCTCCCGGAGGAAGCGGCAACACGCGACGCGCTGATGGAAAAAATGGCCATCCCCACGGGCAGCGTCATCGCCGACATCGGCTGCGGGCAGGGGGTCTTTTTCCCGCATCTGCTCAAAACGGCGCCTAAATCCATCATCGGCGTGGATCTCTCCGGAGAAATGCTCCGCTATGCCCGGGAAAAATTTTCTGATGGACGGATTCAGCTGATTCAGGGGGACGTCCTGGAAGCAGAGCTGCCCCGGCTGGACGCGGCAGTGCTCTACAACTGCTATCCCCACCTATTGGACAAGGCGGCGCTGGCCCGGCGTCTGGCGGAGCTGGTGCGGCCCGGCGGAATCGCGGTTATCGCTCATGGGGCAGGCAAGGCCGTCATCAACGCCCGCCATCGGGATGGGCTTCCTTTTACGCTGTCGGTCCCACTGGAGGAGCCGGAGGCAGAAGCGGAAAAATTTGCGCCCTGGTTCCGGGCAGACCGGATGGAAGACGCAGAGGGCTGGTACCTCCTGCGGATGGTGCGGACCGAGGGTTGACAGCAGCGGTTTTTTCTGGTAAACTATAGGAAATGCCTGCCAGGAAGGCGGGCGCGGAGACTTTTTTCAAAGAGAAGGAGCCAGGAAGGCTTTTCCCCGGCAGAAGCGCGGGGGCCTGACGACTTTTTAATTTGAAAGGGGTCTTTTTTCATGAAGACGAAGAAACTGGTTTTGTCGGCGCTGTTTGTGGCGCTGGGCGTACTGCTGCCGATGGTGTTCCATTTTGTGCCCAACGCGGGAGCCATCTTTCTTCCGATGCACATTCCGGTACTGTTGTGCGGACTGGTCTGCGGGTGGCCTTACGGGCTGGCCTGCGGGATACTGGCGCCGCTGCTGTCAAGTCTGCTGACCTCAATGCCTCCTGCGGCGGTCCTCCCGGGGATGCTCTGCGAGCTGGCGGTTTACGGGGCGGCGTCCGGGCTGATCTTCCGGTTTGTCCGCACAAAAAAGATGTTCGCAAACATCTATCTGGCTCTGACCGGCGCGATGCTGGCGGGACGAGTGGTTTCCGGCGCGCTCAACGGGCTGATCTTCCGGGCGGGGCAGTATTCGCTCCAGGCTTGGGTGGCCGCGTCCTTTGTCACGGCGCTGCCGGGCATCATCATCCAGCTGGCCCTGATTCCGGTTCTGGTGTTCGCGCTCCAGAAGGCGCGGCTTGTGGAATGCAGGGCGGCGTAAAATACAATTAGAGAAACAGGGCTGCGGATTCCCCCGCAGCCCTGTTGGTTTTCCGAAAAAATCAGATGACCTCCAATGCGTCCCGATCCGGGAGGGGCGGGAACGGCTGGGCGGGAACGTCCTGGTACCAGAAAGCGACGGAAGCGATGTCGTCCTGGAGAGGCAGATAACGGCCGCCGCTGCGCCAGCCCAGGGCCTGAATGGTTACCTTCAGGCCGGACTCGAAACGGATGGGATCCATGATGTGCCAGCGGTAGAGGCTGAACCGCTGCTGGCTGCGGTAAACGCCGTCGGTCTCGGTGAGGTTCAGACCAGTATAGGGGGTCGTAAAAGGCTGGTAGCGGTGGGTTTTCTGGTTCTCGAAATTGTAGGAGCCACAGAAATAGTCCTCTGTGCCGGTGCCGCAGATGGTGGGGAACTCTTTGTCGCCGTCCAGGAAGAACTTGATCTCCCCTTCCCCCCACCATCCGCTGCTGTTGACGCCCCAGGCCATATAGGTGCCGACGTACTGGCCCTTGCCTTTGACCCCATCCAGAATGACGTAATCGCTCTTATAGGGCAGTGGGTTGACCCGGCGGAACTGGGCATGAAAATAGGCCGCGTCTTCCGGGACCTCGGTGAGGGTGTAATCGATCTGATAGTACATGGTGACGGTTTCATCGCTGCGGTTTTCCAGGGTCATGCGGCAGTGCCTGCGGAAGGGCATGGGCCAATAGCAGTTAAAGGCGCTGCCGGGGTTCACACAGACGGCAAGGGAAGAAACCTGGCCGAATTCGTTCCAGCCGCTGGCGAAGAAGTCACCGATGGGGCATTCCACAGAAGGGAGCTCCCGGTTATCCCAGTAAATGCGCAAAATGGTGTCGCGCCAGCGCCCGGTGGGCGTCAGCCAGATATGCTGGATGCAGCCAGGGCCCTCCACGTCGGCGATGGTGAAGCTCTCGCCTGCTGGGATGCGGATAAAGGGATTCACCTTCCAGCCCCGGCCCAGTTCCCGGGCGGCGTTCCCCGCAAAGCCGTCGGCCAGCTCGCACATGCCGCCTTTTCCTTTTTCGCCGGTGTAATTTTCCGGCGAGATCGAACGGGTTTGGGCGTCTGACAGGCGGTAGAGGCTGCCCATTCCCATATTCAGTCCATTGAACATACAAATTTCTTCCCTTCGAGCGGTATTTTCTTTATTTTAGCACAGGTTTTCGGGGTTTTCTACACATTTTTTCTCATTATTGAAAAAGTGCGCCGTCTGTGAAATCCGCGTACCAGATGTTTTCGGAGGAGTTTGCGGCGTCGAACACCAGCCCGTCTTCGGTGATTTTGAAGGTATAGCGGAAATCCCCGTCATCGGTGTTCAGCACCAGCGCGTCGCCGTCGACACGGAAGCTGCCGAATGCGATGTAGCTGCTGAGGGCGGAAAAGGTAAACTGAAACTGATCCCCCTCCAACAGCTGGATGCTTGGTGGGATAAGCTCATCCGATTCGCTATAAGTATAGATCCTTGGCTCCAATTCCAAGGCTCCTTCTGACGGAGCGGAACTTTTGCACGACCCGGCTGGCAAGGCCATAGCAGCGGCGAGAAAAACGGCGATCCCTTTTTTCATTTTGGCAGCTCCTTTCCATTTTCAGCTTTTTCTCACCATCAGTTTATCATAGAAAGCTGTATTTTTCAAGATGCTGCGGACATTCGGGCAGCATTCCGGCGCATTGACTTTCCCGGGAAAGAGGAGTACAATAAAAGAAAATACTCAGGAGGTTTTCACCATGAAAATTGCGGTTCCATACGAGAATGGGCAAGTGTTCCAGCACTTCGGGCACACCTCCCGTTTCCAGATTTACGACGTACAGGACGGCGCGGTAAAATCCGCCCAGACGGTGGTCCCGGCCGGGGGCGGACACGGGGCGCTGTCCGGATTTCTGAAGATGTGCGGTGTGGACACGCTGATCTGCGGAGGGATCGGCGGCGGCGCGAAAACGGCGCTTGCCGAGGCTGGAATCCGGTTTTATCCCGGAGTGGCCGGCAGTGCGGACGACGCGGTGCAGGCCCTGCTGAATGGAACGCTGGAATTTAACCCTGACACCGTATGCAGCCATCATCATGAGGACGGCCACGACTGCGGAAATCACAGCTGCGGCGAGGACAAACACGGCTGCGGCGGAAACCATTGACCGTACCGCGGCTATAAAATTTTGCCTGTGATTTCCAAAGGCGCTGCCGGCGAAAAATGGGAAACAACAGGAAAGGGCGCTGGGACAATCCACAGGACGGTCCCAATGCGGGGAACCCCATCAAGGGGTTCCCCTTTTTCGTTTTCCCAGGGCAAAACTTGCATATACTCCACGCCGGAAAACCGTTTTTCTCCTGTACAGAGCTTTTGTACCGAAAAGGACAATTTCTGTATGGTTTCCTCCATTGTTTCCAACGCGGGCGGATCGTATAATAAAAGAGGCAACGGCACCGGGCTAATAACAGGAAAGGCGGGTTTGCAGATGGTTATACGAGGCGGAACAATTTTAACGCCCTTTGAGATTCTCCGGGGGAAGGAACTTCTGATCAACGGAGAATGGATTACGGGTATCGAAAAGGAACAGGGAGCTTCCTCCGGAGGGGATGTTCTGGACGCGGCGGGCTGCTTGATCTGCCCGGGATTCATTGACC
>CAKXAF010000045.1:0-8435 GCA_934869045.1 uncultured Nitrososphaerota archaeon
TGGCGAACTTGGAGCAGAAGGTGTAAGGAGCGGAAACAATGTAGACGGGGTCGAACAGGTCGTAAAGCCCTGCGCCGATGCCTGACGCAAGCCCTCCGACCCCCGGGCCGAAAAGCAGTCCCGCCAGCAGGCACATGGAATTTCCCAGATGGACCCGCGTCACATCCCCGATGCTGACGGGAATTTTAAATTGAAGATAGTTTCCGACAAAGACCAGCGCCGCCATCATTCCGACGGACACCATGATGAGGAGTTTCCTCCGCTGTTCGGTTACCTGTTGTGCCATACCAATTTACCCGGGCGCACGCAACGCCCGTCTCCTTTCGTGCAAGCTGGCTGGCATTTTGCGAAAATCAGAGGAGCCGGTACCGGTCAAAGGTCTGGGCGGTGGACAGCCAGCCCAGGCAGGACTCCAGCATCACGCCGTACCGGGTGTCGCTGCCATAACTGAAGGTGGTCCGGATGGCGATCTCCAGGAAGCGGGTGGCGCGTTCGATGGCCATGGGAAGGCTGTCCCCGTTGAGCAGGGAGCCCACCATGACGCTGGCGAAGATGTCCCCGGTCCCGGGGTAGGAGGCTGGGACGTAGTTGCAGTCCACCCTCCAGTAATCTCCGCGTTCGCGGTCGTAACCCAGATTGGAAACTGTTCCGTCGGCCAGCTCCACGCCCGTCACTGTCACCAGCCGGGGCCCCAGCTCACTGAGCCGGGCAACCAGCCGCTTGGCTTCAAACTGGCGGAGAGGAGCGGTTGGGTATTCCTCGCCCAGCAGGATGCTCGCTTCGGTGAGATTTGGGGTGATGAGATCAGCAACGGCGGTCAGTTCCTTCATCCGGCGGCACATCTCAGGAGTGTAGGTGCGATAGGGGCGTCCATGGTCGCCCATGACCGGATCCACTACCGCCAGCGCGCCGGGATATGCGGCGTAATACTCAAGGCAGTGGTCGATCTGCTCCAAAGAGCCGAGAAACCCGCTGTACACACATTCGAAATCCAATCCCAGACGCTGATAATGGGCCAGCGCGGGGGAAAGATAATCGGTGAGATCCCGAAAGACCACATCGCCCAGCCCGCCCGTGTGGGTGGAGAGGACGGCGGTCACAATAGGACACACCTGGACTTTCATCGCCGACAGCGTCGGCAGGATTACCGAAAGCGAACACCGTCCGAAGCCCGAAAGATCGTGGATGGCGGCGACGCGGGGAGGTCTTTGCAGCATCATACCCACATTCCCTTTCTGCGCGATTTCCTGAGGGAGAAAACGGCCTGGAATTTTCGTAAAATGCAAATGCGGCATTTGCCGTATCTGCATCTATTGTATGCCGGAACCGGCCCCAATGCAAGGCGGGAAAGTTTGGGAAGCGGAGCGGCGTTTTTTAGGATCTTCCATAAAGAATATTATAGCGGAAACCAGCGGTTTTGGCAATTGTCCCAGCGGAAAAGTTTGAAAAAAACAGTGAATTTTCCGTTGATGCGCAATTTTCCCAACGAATCCCAATAATTCCAGGTTTCCACTGTGCACAAAGTAGAAAATCAGGGCAGACTAATTCTGTTCCACAGAGCGGAACGCCAGCACTGTGCGAATAGAATTACGCGAAACGCGGATCGGGAGGAATTCAAATGAATCGAACCTTAAACAGCGTTCTCAAAGGCGCCGCAGCTGGTGCAGTCGTCGGGACGGCCGCCTATATGGCTATGGGCGGCGGGAAAAATAAAACCAAGCAAATGAAAAAGAAGGCCTCAAAGGCCATGAAAACCGTCGGAACCATTTTCGAGAACATCTCCTATATGATGTAAGAGCCGGGCGCGGATTCCGGAAGCGGAGCCTGCGCCGGCCTACATAAAAGCGCAACATTGGGGTGGACGTAAAATTTTTCGTGGAAAATTCGGGTAGTTTTGCACCGGTGTTTGCAGAGAAATTACAGGAAATTCCTTTACAAATGATACTTTTCATGATATAGTAAGCGTATACGCAATTAGGGGAGCGTTTTTGAAGCGTATTTTCCGTTGGTTTCTCCTGCGGAGGGACGGCTACTGGCCCGACTGGGATTCGGACAAGAGTTTCCTGGTCGGCTAGGCCTGGCTTTCGCGGAAGAGACGGCGGAGGTACCCCGCCACTACACCAGTGTGGACTTCGACGCTCTGACAGCTGGCCTGCGGCGGCTGTCGAAAGGAAAACTCCGAAAGCCGGAGGGCCGGGAAACAGTCCGGCGCAGCGGGGCTGCCGCTTAAAGTTGGGGAGCGGAAGTAGCGCGGCGCGGGACGGCGGAACGGCCACCTGGGGGAAGGAGTTCTCTTTTGACGGCTGCCAGCGGGTAAAGGCTGCAGCGGTTTCAGACACGCTTCTATGGTTAGAAAGATCTCGGAACCCTTTGAATTGTTTGTCGACCTATCGGATTGTTTCCGACAGCCGCAGCCGCGGCTGTCGGTTTTGTTTTGAGGACAGATTGTGAACTTTCTGTATTTCGCTTGAATTTCCCTGCTATCTTCGATATAATAAAAAAGATTAGGACGGACGGCTCCCCTGCGGGCCAGGCGTTAATATTTGGAAAGGTTTGGTTATAGCGATGAAGGCGTTCAAAAAAGCTGCGGCCCTTCTGGCGGCCTGTGTACTTTGTATCCCGTTGTTTTCGGGCTGTGGCAACAGCATTGATCCCAGCACGATTGAATACATCCAGCTGGAGCAGCCCAAGGAGGGGGAGGATATCGCCATTGTGGATACTTCCATGGGCGAGATCACCATTCTCCTTTATACGGACGAGGTGCCGGAAATTGTGCAGAATTTTAAAGATCTGGTAAACCGCGGCTTTTATGACAACCAGATCGTGTTCCATGTGGAGCCCGCAGCCGGGGCGGTAGCCACCGGCTCCAGCACCCCTGATGGAAACGGCGGGGATTCCAATACCGGAAAACCGCTGAAGGCTGAGTATTCTCCCAATCTGTGGCCTTTCTCCGGGTCGGTCGCGGCGCTTTGCTATGAGGCGGGGATGCTCTGGAACAAAGGAAATTACTATGACTCGCGGTTTTTCTTCGTCGGCGATGTCGATGTGACAGAGGAAATCGTCGAGGAGATGCAGCAGTATAATTTCCCGGCTATGATGAAAAACAGCTTTGTTCAATATGGCGGCGTCCCGCAGTTTGGTCAGTATCATTCGGTTTTCGGCAAGGTCATCAGCGGAATGGACGTGGTCAACGCGATTCTGGAGCTGCCCCTGACTTATGAGTCCATAGACCCGTATGCCTCGGATTCTTCCGCCACGGTGGAGCAGTCCACCAATAACCGTCCGGTTGAGGATGTGGTGATCAATAAAATCACCCTCTCCACCTTTGACCCAGACAACTACGACCATCTGGACAACACGCCAACAGAAGATGAGCTTCTGGAACTGGAGCAGCGCAGCGCAAAGGAGCAGGAAGAGCTCGACGCGGCGCTGACCGGTCAGTCCGGCGAATAAAGACAGGAGGAAATCATCCATGCCGATCCTGAATTTTCAAGAAGTGAAAAAAGGCGACATCCTTGCGACCATCAAAACGAATTTTGGTAATATCCGCGTCCGTATGCTTCCGGAGGCGGCTCCTAAGGCTGTGGAAAATTTTCTGACCCACGCGCGGAACGGATACTATAACGGTGTGATCTTTCACCGTGTGATAGCAGACTTTATGATCCAAGGCGGCGATCCCACCGGAACCGGCATGGGCGGGGAGAGCATCTGGGGAGAGCCCTTTGCGGACGAATTTTCGCCGCAAGCCCGTAACTTCCGCGGCGCGCTGTCCATGGCAAATGCGGGTCCCGGCACCAACGGCAGCCAGTTCTTTATCGTGCAGGCCGGTCCGGAGACCATCGACGAGCGGATGTTCCCCATGCTCAAACGGCAGGGGAAGGACTTTGAACCGGAAACAGTCGCCAAATACGTCGAAGCTGGCGGCACCCCCTGGCTGGACGGCGCCCATACGGTCTTCGGCCAGGTGGTCGAAGGCATGGATGTTGTGGATAAAATCGCGGCGGTTAAAGTGGATCGGATGTCCCGTCCCTACGACGAGGTTTCCATCATCGGCATCACGGTAGAAACCGCAGAATAAAGAACAGGCTGCCCCGGCAGGACGGAAATTCCGGACCTTCCGGGGCAGCTTAACTATGTTTTGGGATGAAAGGAAGAAAATTATGAGGAAAAATCAGATTTTGTGCGGGATACTGGCGGCAGGTATCAGCGCGGCCTGCCTGGGCGGGTGCGGCGGAGAGACCTCCTACCGTCAGTTTGTGAAAAGTGAGGACGGCAGCTATGCCGCGGCCACGTATGACGACTCTCTGCCGGTGGCGGTGATCGAGGTCGAAGGATTTGGTACCATCCGAGCTGTCCTCTTTGAGGAGGAAGCCCCCAAGGCGGTGGAAAATTTCGTCACCCATGCGGAGGAGGGGTACTATGACGGCCTGACCTTTCACCGTGTTATGGATGATTTTATGATCCAGGGTGGAGATCCCAACGGTGACGGCACAGGCGGCGAAAGTATCTGGGGAGAGAGCTTTGAGGATGAGTTCACCAACAGCCTCTGCAATTTCCGAGGGGCGCTGTCCATGGCCAACTCCGGGAAAAATACCAACGGCAGCCAGTTCTTCATCGTTCAGAGCGCCGACGGCAGCACCTACACGGACGAGTATTTTGACAGCATTGAGAAGAGTAATAAAATGTCTCCTTCGGAAAAGGCCAAGGAGCAGTATAAGCAGCTTGTAGAGCAGTTTACAGCCCTCGGTTACACCGAGACGGATTTGAAGAGCAATGGCATCACCAAGGAGAGTTTGAAGCAGAACTTTGAAAGGCAGAACAAGGGCCAGACGGACTTTTCCGATGAGGTTCGGGATTACTACCGTCAGGCAGGGGGCACTCCTTGGCTGGATAAGATGCATACCGTCTTCGGACAGGTGATCGAGGGGATGGATGTGGTAGACGCCATTGCCGCGGTGGGTGTTGATGAGAACAACGCTCCGAACGAGACGGTGACGATTTCCTCTATTGTAATCGAAAAATCCGGAGATTGAAGTTTAAAAATGATTCAGGTTTCAATGAAACGGGAAAAAGCTGGGAATAACGGAGATTTTTTGAACGATTTGCAGGAATTTAAAATTAGGCTTGCATAAAGTTTGGATTTTGACAAATTGTTCACAAATAAGCTATTGATTTTTTGCAAAAAAGGCCGTATTATGGTAATTGTAGAAAATTGCGACATTTGCCATTTTCAAATCATGAAAGGGGAAACTGAAATGCTTACGAACAACAAAAATGTGTTGAAGTGGGTTGACGAAATGGTCGCCCTTTGCAAACCGGACAAAGTCCTTTGGATTGACGGCAGCGAGGAGCAGCTGAAGGCCCTCCGCGATGAAGCCATCTCCACCGGCGAGATGCTGGAGCTTAATCAGGAGAAACTGCCTGGCTGTCTCTATCACCGCACCGCTGCCAACGACGTGGCCCGTGTGGAGGACCGCACCTTTATCTGCACCACCAAGGAAGAGGATGCCGGCCCCACCAACCACTGGAAATCCCCCGCTGAGATGCATGCCATGCTGGATCCCATGTATGACGGCGTCATGAAGGGCCGCACCATGTATGTTATCCCCTACTCCATGGGTCCCATCGGCTCCAAAATGTCCAAGGTCGGCGTAGAAGTCACCGACTCCATTTATGTTGTTCTCAACATGGACATCATGACCCGTATGGGCAAACAGGCTTTTGTCCAGCTGGGCGACGAGTCCAATGACTTCGTCCGCGGCCTGCATTCCAAAGCCAATGTCGATCCTGAGAACCGCTACATCGTCCACTTCCCCGAGGACAACACCATAATGTCCGTCAACTCTGGTTACGGCGGCAACGTACTGCTGGGCAAGAAGTGCTTTGCGCTCCGTATTGCCTCCTATCAAGGCAAGAACGAGGGCTGGATGGCAGAGCATATGCTGATCCTCGGTATTGAGAATCCCCAGGGTGAAACCAAGTACATCTGCGCCGCGTTCCCTTCTGCCTGCGGCAAGACCAATCTGGCTATGCTCATCCCGCCCGCAATCTACAAAGAGAAAGGCTACAAAGTATGGACCGTCGGCGACGACATCGCATGGCTGCGTCAGGGCGATGCCGGACGTCTGTGGGCCATCAACCCCTAAACCGTCTTCTTCTGCGTTGCTCGCTGCTACAACGAGAAGTCCATCCCAAAGGCGCGGCACACCACGATGAAGGACACCATCTTCACCAACGTGGCCATCAACAACGATACCAACACGGTCTGGTGGGAAGGGCTTGATAAGAATCCTCCTGTCAACGCCACCGAGTGGAAGGGCGCCAAGGTCAACGGCGTGGAATATACCGCCGAAGGCAACAAACTGGCTCATCCCAACTCCCGCTTCACCGCCCCGGCCCGCAACTGCCCCTGCGTGAGTCCCGAATTTGACAATCCCCAGGGCGTTCCGATTTCTGCTATTGTCTTCGGCGGCCGCCGCGCAAAGACCGCACCGCTGGTTTATCAGTCCTTTGACTGGAACCACGGCACCTTTGTCGGCTCCATCATGGCTTCTGAGACTACTGCTGCCGCTGCCGGCGCCGTCGGCGTTGTCCGCCGGGATCCCATGGCGATGCTGCCCTTCTGCGGCTACAATATGGGCGACTACTGGCAGCACTGGCTGGATATGGGCAAGAAGCTGGGCGATAAGGCTCCTAAAATTTTCAACGTCAACTGGTTCCGTACCGATGATGAAGGTCACTTTATCTGGCCGGGCTTCGGCGACAACCTGCGTGTTCTGATGTGGATCCTCGCCCGTTGCGAAGGCAAGGCGGATGCGGTGGAAACCCCCATCGGCTACGAACCCAAGCCGGAAGACATCAATATCGAAGGGCTGAAAGACATCACCCTGGATACCATCAAAGGTCTGCTGGACGTGGATGTGGATCTCTGGAAGGCTGACGTTGCCGGCATCGAAGAATTCTATGCGAAATTCGGCTCCAAACTTCCCGCTGAGATGAAGAACCAGCTGGAGGCTCTGAAAGCCCGCCTTGGCTAATCCTTTTGCACACCTGCCGCCGGACGATTGCCGTCCGGCGGTTTTCCTTTTGAAATGTTGCGGATTCTTTTTGGGTTATCGTACATTTTTTTACATTTTATACACGAATTCAAGGCCGAAATAGGATACAATAGTATTCGTGAACAGAAGCGACGACGGTGGGATCTCTGTCGGGGCAGCGGCTTGCCGCGGGAAAGGGCAGGATATGTTCGGTTACATCAAACCCTTGAAGCCGGAGCTGAAGGTCAAGGAATTCGATACTTACCAGGCCGTTTACTGCGGCTTGTGCCGGCAGCTGGGCGACGCGTTCGGCCCCTTTGCCAAGCTTACCCTCAGCTACGATTTTACTTTTATCGCCATGTTGGCTATGGGACTCCGGGAGGATTTTTCCGGCTTCTGCAAAGGCCGCTGCATGGCAAATCCTCTCAAAAAGAAGACCTGTGCGGCTCCCAGCGCGGATCTTTCCCTGGTGGCGGCCAGCGCTATGGTCTTGTTTTATCATAAGGTGCGGGACAACATCCACGACGCCCGGGGTTTCCGGAAGGTAGGGTATTGGCTTCTTCTTCCATTTGCTTCTGGGGCGCGGAAAAAGGCAATGAAGCGTTTTCCGGAGGTAGACGAGGCGTTCTCTGCCATCATGAGCCGCCAGTTTGAACTGGAGCGGCAGCACACCAAAAGTATCGACGCTGCCGCTGAACCTACCGCCGCCGCCCTCCGGCAGATGGTGGCGATGCTGGGCGGCAGCCCCGCGGAAAAGCGGGTGCTGGAACGGTTTGGCTATCTCCTGGGGCGCTGGGTGTACCTGATGGACGCTCTGGACGATCTGGAGGACGATGCAAAGCACCACTCTTACAATCCCTTCCTGGAGCGGTGGGAAATTACCGCCCGCGAAGGCCCTGACGAAACGCAGAAAGCGGAGATCATCGCCTATGGCCGGGGGGTTTTGAATATAACCGTCGCGGAACTGGGCGTGACCTATGAGCTCCTGGAACTAAAGCGGTATAAAACGATTTTGGACAATATTATTTATCTCGGCCTGCCGAATTCCGCAGAGGAAATCTTCCGGAAAAAAGCGGACTCTTCTCGTAAAGAGCCGGAACTGTCCGCCGGAGCGGCGTAACGGGGCCGGATGCTGTGCCGTCAATGAATGGAGGCTGCAATGGCTGTTACCGATCCTTATAAAGTGTTAGGCGTGAATCCCAATGCGTCGGATGAGGAAATCAAGTCTGCTTACCGGCAGCTTGTGAAGAAATACCACCCGGATAATTATGCCGACAGCCCTCTGGCTGATCTCGCCAACGAGAAGATGCAAGAGGTCAACGAGGCCTATGATATGGTCATGAAGGACCGCCGGGGCTCGGCTTCCAACGGCGCGGGAGGCTATGATCCGAACGCGCA
>CAKXAF010000045.1:8445-12357 GCA_934869045.1 uncultured Nitrososphaerota archaeon
GAGCAGGAGTATACAAGCTGGGGAGTTGTTCAGCCGTGCCTGGGCTGGTGGACCGCAGACTTTGATGAGTCTCTGGGCGGAAATGCCAACTATTCCGGAAACGCTGGATACGGCGGACAGGCCTCCAATCTGGGCGATATCCGCCGGCTGATCCAACAGAACCGGCTTGTGGAAGCGGAGGAGCTTCTGGATGGGATCCCGGTCCGGAGCCGGGATGGCGAGTGGTATTTTTTGAAGGGGACGATCTTTTTTCAACGCGGGTGGCTGGATGATGCGATGAACCATTTTTCCACTGCCTGCCGGTTAAGCCCCAACAATCCGGAGTATCGTGCGGCCATGAACCGGATGATGTGGCAGCAGCAGGGGAATATGGGCTCTCCCAATGGCTCTTACCGGACCAACAGCGATGTGGCAGGTATGCAGGCGTGCAATTGCTGCTCCAACCTTATCTGCGCAGATTGCTGCTGCGAATGTATGGGCGGCGACCTGATTCCCTGCTGTTAAGGGAGGGCTTGCTTTGAAAAAAACCAATCAGATCGCGCTGGGCGGCATTATGGCTGCGCTGAGCGTGGTCGTGATGATGCTGACTGGGCTGATTCCCATGGCCGAATTTGCCCTTCCCGCCATTGCCGGGCTGTTTTTGATTCCCATTGTGGTGGAGATCGGCTGGGGAGCGGCGTGGCTGACATATGCTGCGGTGGCGCTGCTGTCGGTCATTGTAGCGCCCAACAAGGAGTGCGCGCTGTATTACATCCTCTTTTTGGGGTGCTACCCGCTGTTGAAATCTTTTATGGAGCGCGGGAAGAGCCGGGCGGCCGAATGGGCGATGAAGCTTGTGGTGTTCAACGCGCTGGCGGCGGCGATTGCGGCTCTGGCAGTGTGGATCTTCCGCTTTCCGGGGTATGCGGAGATGTTCCAGGAGGCCTTGTGGATGCTGGCAGCCGGGTGGCTTTTTCTCAATGTGGTGTTTGTGGTATACGATGTTGCGCTGACACGGCTGATCAGCGGGTACATCCAATGGTTTCGGCCGCGGTACATCCGGAAGATTTTTAAATAGCAAAACAGGCGGAGCAGGACCCTCACATCCTGCTCCGCCTTTGGCGTTTCGTCAGGGGTTTTGGGAACCATCATAGGAAATTTGAAGGCCAGGCTGATGACCTTTTTCCATTTTATGCCGGGCTTTCCGGTTTTCCACAGTGTCAAAGAGAATGGAAAAATCGTAACCCTCCGGATACAGTTCGCTGGCCGGAACCTGGAGTTTTACCCGTTTGTGATTGATCCACTTTTTCCGGCCCTTGACTTGGACGCCCAGCACGCCCCGATGGTCGGCTGTCTGGAAGATGATGCCGGTGTCCCGCTCCGGGTAGACCAAAACGCTGTCCCCGATCTGAAAACCTGCAGCGCGGGCGGAAACGGGCTTGGGGGCAGCCTGCGGCGTCAGTTTTGGGGATGGGGAGGGCGTTTTCTCCGGCGCGTTTTCCTGGAAAGCGTCAGGCAGAGACACCGCGCCGGTTCCGGCTCGGGCGGCTTCCTCACGGGCCCGGTTGAGGATCCGCGGAGGCATCCCCAGCCGGTGGGCAATATACAGCGCGCAGCTTTCCCCGGCTTGCCCCTGTTCCAGCCGGTAAAGGGGCTGGAGCGTCTCCCGGTCAAAGGCCATCCGGGCGTTGACCATCCCTTCCGCCTGGGCAGCGAATTCCTTGACCTCCGGGTAGTGGGTCGTCACCAGGAACAGACAGTTTCGGTTCCGCAGTTCCTCCAGAACCGCTACCGCGATCCCCATTCCCTCCGCCGGGTCGGTTCCGGAACCCAGTTCGTCCAGCAGGACCAGGCTTTCCGGGCCAGCTGTGGAGAGGATCCCGATGATAGTGCGGATGTGGGCTGAGAAGGTGGAGAGGTTTTCAGAGATGCTCTGGCCGTCCCCAATATCGCAGCAATAATCTGCATGTATGGCAAAGTAGCTGTCTTCCGCTGCCGGGACGTGGAGCCCGCACTGAGCCATCAGAGACAGCAGCCCCACTGTTTTGAGGGCAACGGTTTTCCCTCCGGTGTTGGGACCGGTGATAACCGCGCCTCGGGTGGCTGCGTCCAGCTGGAAGTCCAGGGGAACGCAGGATTCCCGGAAAAGGAGCGGATGCCGTCCCTGTACGATGGAGATCCGCCGCTCCAGACCGGTCTGCACGGGCCGGGCGTCCATGGAGGCGCTGAGCTTTGCCTTTGCAAAGAGGAAGTCCAGGGTCTCCATGGCTTCTGTATTGAGCCGCAGGACTGGTTCCGCCTCCTCCACCATGGCGGTGAGGGTGTAAAGGATGCGCCGCACCTCGCTGTCCTCCTCAATGCGCAGTCCAGAAAGCTCGGTCTGGAGCCGGGATACTGGGGCGGGTTCCATAAAGCAGGTGCCGCCGGTAGAGGAGGAAGCAATCAGCGTGCCGTCAAACTGGCGGCGGAACTCCTTTTTTACGGGAAGAACGTAGTGCCCGTCCCGGACGGAGTAATAGCCGTCGGAAAACCAAGCCTTTTTGCTGCGGAGGATGCTCTCCAGCCGGGATTTTACCTCTGTCTCAGCGGTGTCGATGCGCCGGCGGATGTCCCGCAGGGCGGGGGAAGCCCCGGAATCCACCCGGGAAGAGCGGATGCACCGGCCAATTTCCTCCCGCAGCTCCGGAAGCTCGTCCAGGGTGCGGCCGTAGGGTGCGACGCGGCTGTCACCCTGTTCCGCCCGGGCGAGATAGGCCTTCATCCGCTTGCAGGAGGCGAGAAACGCCTCCACTGCTTCCAGCTGTTCCGGCAGCAGCATGGAGCCGGCCAGACAGAGGGCCCGGGCCTTGGCGGCCTCCCGCATGGAGGAGACCGGGGGCGAGCCCCAGGCGTCCAGAATCTGCCGGGCAGCGGTAGTCTCCTCTTGGGCGCGGCGGCAGTCTGACTCTTTGGAGAAGGGGGTGAGGGCGGCGATCCGTTCTCTGGCCCCATCGGAAAGTGCAAAATCGGACAGACGCTCCCGGATTTTATCGAATTCCAATGTGATTTCTGTATGCTGATTCATGAAATTTCCTCATTTCTTTATAAAAAAGCCCATGGAAACACCTGCCTCCCGCATCGCGGGGCAGAATGCTCCCATGGGTTCCACACCGGAATCAAAAAGGCTGCCCCGCTGGTGCGGGGCAGCCCTGTTCGATCTCGCTCGATGGTTTCTCTGAGCAGTCTGTAAGGGCAGGTTTCACCATCTGCCCAAACAGGTATGGCAAACAAGCGGGTCACGCCCGCCGCAGCCGCCCGGCCAGGCAGTTCAGTTGTACATCGCCTTTCCAGACAAAACCGACATCAAAGCCATCCTTTCGCGCTGATTTTGGCTCTAGTATAGCAGGTTTGATTGCATTTGTCAAGACTCTCCCGGAAATAGCCGCTTCTTAGTAAAACTCCGTTGAATGGGCGGTATCCTTGACGAAATACGGGCAGGAGAATATAATGGAACTGATAAATTTTGATATTGGGAGGACGGTAACATGAAATTGGATAGCACGATGTTGGTTGTTTCTGATATAAATCGATCGGTTGCATTCTATAAAAAAGTTTTGGGGCTTCGTGTGATTCGGGATTTTGGGGCGAATAAGACCCTGACGGGTGGATTGGCTTTGCAGACGGCAGAAACATATAAGGATTTTATCGGCACGGATTCCATTTCTTTCGGCGGTAAGGATTTTGAGATCTATTTTGAAGAAGATGATTTTGATAATTTTGTGGAGAAGCTGAAAGAGTACGGGATCGAATACGTCCACCCCATCAAGGAACATTCATGGGGGCAGCGGGTTGTTCGCTTCTATGACCCGGATCAGCATATTATCGAGGTTGGAGAAAATATGAGAGCGGTTTGCAAGCGTTTTCTGGATGGCGGAATGACGCCGGAACAGACTG
>CAKXAF010000046.1:0-7025 GCA_934869045.1 uncultured Nitrososphaerota archaeon
TAAAGAACCCGCGCTAAAATTCTGTTTTTTTTCTTGGTAATGGCCACCTTTTTTGGGCGGTCTGGTTTGTCGTTTGGCGGGGTACCCGGCCAGCGGAACAGCCGGGCGCCCGGCCGTAAGTGATAATTTCATTATAGGATGGAAGAGAATTTTTGCAATACACAGTTTCTGACGTGAAATTTAATCAAAAAATGACGAAAATTATCCGGTTTTTATGCGATATGAGCGAAAACGGCGAGGGCCTGCGGAGAAAAATCGAAAATACTCTTGTGGGGCCAATCGCAGGTTCCCGGAGATTATGCAAAAAGTCCATCCGGACAGGAACCGTTGTGTTCCTGTCCGGATGGACCTGGGGCGTACTTCAGTTTCTGACAGAGAGGGCTTTTAGATGGCGCCGGTATCAGAATCCGGCGTCTTTCTGCGGTATTCGCTGGGCGTCTGATGGTAACAGGCCTTGAATTTTCGGTTGAAGGTCAGAATGCTGGTATAACCCACCTGGGCCGCCACCTCCTGAATGGTCAGATTCTTACCGCTGTGCAGCAGCTCGCCCGCCTTTTCCATGCGGACCTCATGGATATAATCCAGCACGCCGCCTTCGGCCTTCCGGCTGAACAGCTGGGAGAGGCTGTTGGCAGACATGCCGAAGGCTTCGGCAATGGAGGAGACGCTCAGCAAAGAATTAGCGGAGTGCTGGCAGATATACTGCTTGATCTCGCCGACGCGCCCGGCCTCGGAGTCGTCCGGGACCCGGATCTGTCCGGCGTTTGCGGCCACCTCCGAGAAAAGCTGCTCCATCATCTGATAGAGCTTTCGGTGGGTCTTGCAGTAGATCAGTTCCTGCAGGAGGCGGTTCCACATCTCATCCTCAATTCCCACGGCCTCGCTGATAGAGTCCAGGTCGTGGAGGAACTGGTACTTCAGCGAAGCCAGATGGAGGATTGAAATATCCGATTCGGGAAAATATTCCTCCAAAAACTCCGCTGGAAACAGGCTGGAAAGCATCCGGGAGGCTTCGTCGAATTTTTTCTCCCCGATCAGGGAGGAGAACAGCAATTGCTTGTCCAAATGGTGCCAGTCCCGCAGAAAATAGGCTGCCTTGAACTCGCAGCTGGAAAAGCTGGTGAGGATGGCGTCCGCTCTGGTGTAGGCAAACGCCATGGCCATGCACGCCTCGCCGTAGGCGCGCTCCAGCTCCTGGGGATCCTGATACACTGAGCTGAAGGCGGCGCTGACCGTAAGAGTCCCCTGCTGATCCAGCCAGTCGATCTGGGCCGTCAAAAGTTCCTCAACCTCCTGCTCGCCGAAATCCGGCCGTGTCATCCCCAGAATTTCCGTTACGCCGCCGTCCAAAACCACACTGCGGCAGAAGCAGCCGGCGGGCAGGATTCGCTGGGCGGCAAGGATCCCCTCGCTCGCCGCCTCTGCAGCAGCCTGACCGGCTGAAAAGCGGACAACTGCATACCGGCAGCCCGGCGGCATCTGAAAGGATTCGCTCTCCCGGGCATTTCCCCGCAGCGTTTCCCGCAGGCTGTTCCGGGCGATGACGGTTTCATATTGCCGCAGCTGCTCCCGGGCGGTGCGCCGCTGATCCAGAAGCGCATCCACGGCGCTTTTGATCTGTTCCAGGCCCTGCGTCTCTGAGGAATCCGCTCCATAGTTTTCCCGGATGTAGGCGATCATCTGGTTCAGGGGCATCACGCTGCGGCGGCTGAGAAAGACTGCCAGGCCCAGCCCCAATGCCAAAGATGCCGCCAGAAGAGCCCAGTAATACCGTTGGAGTTCCCGGCTTGTATCCAGGAGCCGGGAATAGGGGATCACCGCCTTGACCTGATAGCCGCCGGTGCTGGATCCCAGCGCGTACAACAGGGCCGTTTCCCCCAGGAGCCGGAAATCTTCGGACTCCGCTTCTTTGGAAATACGGGTGAGAACGTCTTCTCCCAGTTCCATGCCGGTCTTGTTGCTCACAGCCAGGACGTTTCCGCCGCTGTCAAGGAGGAGGAAGATTCCCCCCTCCACATTGGCCTTGTCAATGAGGGTGTTATAAAAACTGTGCTTGAGCAGGATCACAAGCTGCTTTTCCGGCATTCCGTCTCCTCCCCGGGATACGGTCCGGATAAAGGCCATGCAGCTGTTGCCCAGAGGGACCAGCTGCCCACGGGAAAAGGTCTGGTGAAGCCGCTGCATCGTCTCCTGGGGGATGCCCCAGACCTTGTAGAACTTTTGGTACGTCATCTCCTCTTCGTAGACGCCCTGGTTGCCCACCGCCCTTTGGGCCTCCGCCGAATAGAGGTAAAGGGAACTGACATATTCCGATCCAGCCTCCATCTCCTTGCGCAATATCACGGACAGGCTGAAAAGGTCCATCCTGGACGAGGCGTCCATCTCTTCCTCCCGGGGGATTGCAGCACTTTTCAGCCCGTCTCCCAGCTTCATGCTCAGGGTGGTCAACTCCAGCAGAGTCCGGTCAATCTGCTGGACGCTGAACCTCAGGGATTCCCCGGCCAGGGATTTTTGCTGCTCCAGCACCGTATTCCGGAACCGGACGTAAAATAGGTTGTTCAGCAGAAGCGGCAGGAACGCTACCAAGGCCATCGAAACCAGCAGAGCCGTGAACGGTCTTTTGGAAAACCATTTCATCTTGTTTGCTCCTTTTCCGTGTTGGCTTTTTCCGCCGCTTCTCCGGCAATTCGTGTGCCTTCTGCGGCCGGACCTCCTGATCTTACCTCTATAGTAGCACAGGAGCGCGGCAACTTCCACCTGAAAAGGTATTACGGTACGAATTCATGGCTGCGGCGGTATTGGACAGGGGATTCCCCCACGTATTTTTTGAACAGCACGGAGAAATGCTGGCTGGAGCTGAACCCAAGCTCCATGGCGATAGAGGTGACGGTCCGGCCGCCGTCTTCCAGCAAGAGCTTGGCCTCGCCGATCTTTTCCCGTACCATGAACTCCGCCGGAGGGATGCCGGTGGCCTGTTTGAATTTCTGCTTGAACCGGGACTCCGACAGATTGACCAGGGACGCCATCTGGGAGATGCCGGGCATTTCGCCCCGTCTTTCCCGGATATACCGGATGACCGCGGCAATGTCCGGCGGGGGCTGGCTTGTCCCGGCGGCGCTGGCGTCCAGCACCTGGAATAGGAGCTCCATCAGTCCTGTCCGGATGCGCGCCTGCGCTAGGGGATCTTCGGAATGGATGCTTTCAAACATCCGGTCCAGCTCCCTCCGCACCGAAGCGGGGACCTGGAATTTCCGGAGGGGAAGCGTGCGCAGCCGGTCCCAGAGGATCCGGCGCTCCGTTTCTTCCAGCATACAGAAGCGGGGAGATTCCGCCGGAACCGTCATCAGCAGGTAAAGCAGGGACGAGCGGTTCTGAATGACGTCCTCCGCACCGTGCCGCTCACCGGGAAAGATGACCAGCAGGTCGCCGCCCTGCATGTCGTAGCGCCGGTTCTCCACCCACATCCGTTTACAGCCGGAGCAGAGCAGCAGAAGCTCCACCAGCCCCCGATGGATCTCCATCTGCATAGGACGCATAGCATTCCGGATCTGAAGCTTTCCGATTTCGGGCATCTCCGGCAGTCCGGTTTGTTCGATCTGCTCCCAGATTTGGTCCGTCATAATCCTGGCTCCTCTCTGTGTAGACGCGCAAAAGTATCACAGTACGAATAAAAAATCCAAAGAAAGGTTTCTATGCTAGACTGAAAGACAGGAGGTGTGTGCATGAGCATTTTGTCCCTGGCGCTGCGCGCCGCGGCGGAAGGCCCGGATTCACCGGCGGTCCCCGCCCTGAAAAAGTGCGTTTCCTCCGGCTCCCGGCCTTATATCATAGCCGTTGATTTCGACGGCACGCTCTGCGAAAACCGGTGGCCTGAGATCGGCGCGGAAAACCGCGCACTGCTGGATGTTATCCCGCTGCTGCAGCGTCTGGGGGTCCTGGTGGTGCTTTGGACCTGCCGTGAGGGCGGAGATTTGGAGGCCGCCCTGGACTGGTGTGGTCAGCGGGGGATCCATTTCGATGCCGTTAATGAAAACTGCTGCTGTATTGTGGAGCTTTTTCAGTGGAACACCCGGAAAATCCACGCGGACGAATACTGGGACGACCGTGCGGTTCGCATCTGTTTCGACGAAAAGGAGGAACGTTCATGAAGCAAACGATTTTTGAGATTAAAAGCCAGTACGAGGCTCTTTCCAAAACCCTGGACCTCTTTGAGGAGCGGCGCGACGGCCTTGCCGCCCAGTGGGAGGAGCATCCGCCCCGGGCTCTGGTCTTCCTGGGCTGCGGCTCCAGTTATATGGTGGCATGCTCTCTGCGGGATGCCGCGTCTTCCATGGTGGATATCCCGGTTTTCGCCCTGGCGGCGGGGGATCTGTGGCTGAATCACGCCCGGTACCGCCGCCAGCTGTCCGGGGCGCTGGCGGTGGCAGTGTCCCGTTCCGGCCGCACCAGTGAAATCCTTCACGCCGTGGAAGCCCTCCGGCAGGACGGCGTCAGCTTCCGGCTCTGCTCTTTGGCTGCATCAGAGGCAAGCCCCCTTGGAACAGCCTCTGACATCTCTCTGGAGCTGCCCTGGGCCTTCGACGAAAGCGTATGCCAGACCCGCAGCGTCAGCAATCTGTACGCTGCCGGAATCTGCCTGCTGGCCGGGCTTGCCGGAAATTGGGAGCCGGTGGAGCAGCTTCGGCGGCTGGCGTCCGCCGGGCCCGCTTATCTGGAAAAAGCCGAGGCGACCATGCATGCCGTGATGGAAGGCTGGAACAAAGTGATTGTCCTGGCGGACGGCGAATGCGCCGGGATTTCTGCCGAGGGCGCGCTGGCCTTTCAGGAGATCGCCCAGATTCCGGCGTCCCAATACCACCTGCTGGATGTGCGCCACGGGCCCATGGTGCTGATCGATGAGGAAACCCTGGTGCTGGCGTATCTCTATCCAGCCGGGCAGCCTCAGCAGGAGGCGCTTCTGCGGGATCTGCTGAAAAAGGGAGCACGGGTCGTGGCTTATTCCAACCTGCCCCGGGAGATCCCGGAAGCGGATACCGTCTGCTTGGGAACGGATGTGGGCGAAGCAGCAGGAGGGATCGCCTTCCTGAACCTCTGCCAGCTGGCCGCCTATGAAAAATCCATGGAAACCGGTTCCGATCCCGATGCCCCCGATGGGTTGGACGCATGGATCCAGGTGAATTAAGGAGGAAGGACAATGCCGTTGGTTACAACGCGAGAGCTCCTTTTGAACGCCCAAAAGGGCGGCTACGCCGTCTGCGCCTTCAATACGGAGAATATGGAAATGACACAGGGAATCCTGGACGCGGCGCGGGACGCCGGCGCGCCGGTTATCATCCAGACCACTCCCGGGACCGTGAAATACGGCGGCCTTTCTCTCTTCCGGGGGATCGCCGCTGCCCTGGCGCGGGAGTCTGACATCCAGGCGGCGCTCCATCTGGATCACGGCAGCAGCGTCGAGCTGGTGCGAGAGGCACTGCAGGCCGGGTATACCTCGGTGATGTATGACGGCTCCAGGCTGCCCCTAGAGGAAAACATTCGGAATACGGCGGCGGCGGTAAAAAGCGCCGTTCTTCTTGGAATCCCAGTGGAAGGGGAGCTTGGCAGCGTTCCGGGAAAGGAGGACGGCCAGGTTTCCCATGAGACCCGTCTCACCGATCCGGAAACAGCAGCCCGCTTTGTGGAGGGGACCGGCGTTTTTTCCCTGGCCGTCGCCATTGGGACCGCCCACGGCGTCTATCGGGAAACGCCCCGGCTGGACGTGGCCCGGCTCCGCGCGATCCGGGAGCGGGTAACCGTTCCGCTGGTTCTCCATGGGGCCTCCGGCCTGTCAGAAGAGCAGATCCAAGCCTGTATCCGGGAGGGGATCTGCAAGGTGAATTTTGCCACCGATCTCCGCATTGCCTACACCCGGGGGATCCGGGAGACCCTGTCTGCCCAGCCGGATGTACGGGATCCCAAGGTTTTCGGGAATGCCGGGCGGGAATCGGTAGCTAGGCTGGCCAGCCGTCTCATCCGGGTCTGTGGCTCGCAGGGCCGAATCGTATCAGCGTAACGCAGGAGGAATCATTATGAAATTTGGAGAAATCAACCGCACGATCCGCCTGGGGATCATCGGCCTGGGCGGACGGGGCTGCGGCCAGATGGAAACTCTGTTGGATATGCCGGACGTGGAGATCGCAGCCGTCTGCGATGTTTACCCCGACCGGGTCGCCAATGGTGTGGAAATGGTGAAGAAAGCCCGGGGAAATGACTGCTTCGGAACAGAGGATTACCGGCAGGTCAACCGTTTGGACGGACTGAATGCGGTGGTAGTCATGAGCGACTGGTCCACCCATGCCCGCATTGCCATCGACGCCATGCGCTGCGGCAAGGATGCGGCTATAGAAGTGGGTCCTGCCTCCTCCGTTCAGGAATGCTGGGACTTGGTCCACACCGTCGAAGACACCGGCCGGATTTTCATGTTTTTGGAGAACCAGTGCTATGAGGACCAGACCCTGACGCTTCTGAACATGATCCGCAGCGGCGTTTTCGGTGAGCTGGTATATGCTTCCGGCGGATACCAGCATGACCTTCGCGATGAGATTGGCAACGGAGACGTTTACCGCCACTACCGCCAGCGGAATTTCTTCCACCGCAACGGCGAAATCTATCCCACGCACGAGCTGGGCCTTCTGGCCAAGGCGGTGGGCATCAATCGGGGGAACCGGATGCTCTCTCTGACAGCCATGACTTCCAAATCCGCCGGGCTCCATGAATGGTTTCAGAACCACCGGGCCGACCGGCCGGATCTCTGCACCCAGCGCATCGCCCAGGGCGATATCGCCGGGGTGATGATCCGCTGCGCCAACGGAGAGCTGATCCAGCTGACCCATGACTGCACCACTCCTCATCCTTTCTGCCAGGATCTCCGGATTCAGGGGGCAAAAGGCGTCTGGAGGGAAATCAGTCATTCCGTTTATATTGAAGGGGAAAGCCCCAACGACGAGTGGGGGGAGGCCGCGTGGGAGTCGGACCGGCGTTGGTTT
>CAKXAF010000046.1:7035-12284 GCA_934869045.1 uncultured Nitrososphaerota archaeon
GGTTTGAGAAATACCGTCACCCGCTGTGGAAGGCTTATGAAAAATTCGGCATGCACGGCGGCCACGGCGGCTTGGATTATCTGACGCTTCGGGCCTTTGTAGAGGTGATCCAGAAGCAGGCTAAGCCGCCCATCGACGTTTATGACGCTGCTTCCTGGATGGCTGTAGGCTGTCTCAGTGAGGATTCTGCCGCCCTGGGCGGAACGCCTGTGCCAATTCCGGACTTCACCAACGGGAGATGGCTCAACCGGGAACCGGAACCGCCATCCTGGTATTCCCTGGAGGGGATTTATCCCGAGGAATTTGAGGATCTGATTGAAACCAGCCTTCCTTAATATTATACCGGCTCTTTTTCAGCGCGGCAAGACGCAATTTATGACAATTTTCCAGCGCAGCCCCTGCCGCGGGTAAAAACGGCGGTGTTTCCCGCTGTTCCTTTACAAGCGCAGGTGAGCGAAATCCAGCCCTTTGCGGCCCGGCCGTGCAGTTCAACAAGAAAAAGGCGGCCCACAGGCCGCCTGCGGATATCCCCAAGCAAGGCACACCCGTCATGCATTCTTTTTCCGGCAGCCTGGGAGGGCTTTCATCTGGAAAGCCCTCTGCTGCTGGTTCGTTTTAGGCCTCGTCCAGTTCCCGGAGGTACCGCCGCAGGTTGCTGAGCCCGATTCCTACGGCAAATTCCGGCTCCTCCAGCCCCTCAAATTCCAGGGAGACGTCTCCGTCGAAGCCGACGCTCCGGAGAATGCCCAGACACTGGCGGATGGGAACGAAGCCGTGGCCGACAATTGCGCCGCGGAGAAGGTTTCCGCCTCGGGTCGGGTAATATCCGAACCCGGGATCCGGCTCCATGCCGGTCTTGAAATGGAAATCCTTGGCGTGGACGTAAACGGTGTAAGGAGCTACTCGGGAACAGGCAAGGATCGGGTCCTCGTCACAGTCCGTAAAATTCCCGATGTCGCACAGCAGGCCGAAGTTGGGGTCCGCTACCGCGTTGGCTAGTTTCTCCATCCGCTCGCTGTCCTGGCAGAACTGGCCATGATTTTCCACCATGGTCTGTACGCCCAGCTCCGCTGCAAAGCGGGTGACTTGAAGGCAGGCATCCGCCAGTACCGGAAGACAGTTGTCAAATCCCCGGGGTCCCCGGAAGCCGTCCGGATATCCCACGGTGGCGTCGTGCCGCATCTTGGGGGATCCCAGAATGGCGGCGATTTCCGCCTCGTGCTGAACGCGGGCGATCTCCGCGGAGAGATCGCCGCAGCGGAGAAAATCCGCGCCCACGGCGAAGTTGGCCACGGGCATGTCCAAACGCTGGCATTCCTCCCGCAGACGCTTGGCGTAATCCTCCCGGCTGGATCCGTCGTGGGGCCAGATGTCTACGAATTCGATGGCGTCAAAACCCATTTCTTTGGCCTTGGCAATGCAGGTGAACTGGTTCAGTGTTCCTTCTTGCATCCGCCGGTCCATGCTGTAGGTGCTCAGTGCGATCCGCATATGGTACTTCCTCCCTTTTTACAGAATGACTTCGTGGCCGGTCCTGGCTGATTCGTAAATAGCGTCCAGGATCCGCATGATCTGTACGCCGTCCCCGGCGGGAGCGCGGCAGGGCGTACCGTTTAAGATGCAGTCTGCAAAATGATTGATCTCGTCCTCAAACATATGGGATTCATCCATGTACTGCTCAGCGTTTGCCAAGGTGACGTTGGTCATGTAGCCGTTGATATCGGTATAGAATTCCAGATCAGGGGACATCTTGACGCCGCCCTTGGTGCCGAAAAGCTCCTGGCTGTAGCGGTCTTCCCTGATATTGAGGTCGTAGGAGGTCTCGATTTCCAGAACGGCCCCGTTTTCGTAGCGCACCAGCGCCGCGGCCAGATCCTCGACGTCGCAAATGCCCTCCACACTGGCGCCGCTGGCTCCATATTCCATGGAATCCTTGATGCCTGGCCGGTTCTGCAGCTTCTGGAAGGTCACGCCGTAAACGGAGACCGGTCGGGGGTTCCCCATGAGATAGCGAGTCAGGTCGATGACATGGACGCCAAGATCGATGAGCGGTCCGCCTGCGGAGCGGGATTTGTCGCAGAACCAACCGCCGGGGTTGCCGTGACGCCGGAGGTAGGTGGCTTTGGCGTAGTAGAGCTCCCCGAAAAAGTCCTGGTCCCGCAGGTCTTCGATGACGGCGCAGTCCCGGCCAAAGCGGCAGACGAAGCCGATCTGCAGGAGCTTGCCGCTCCGCTTGGCGGTCTCCAGCATCTTCTCCGCCTCCGCGGCGGAGGTTGCCATGGGCTTTTCGCAGAGGACATTTTTGCCGGCCTCCAGAGCCATGATGGCGCATTGGGCGTGATTGCAGTTCCAGACGCACACGCTGACCGCATCCAGTTCCGGCAGCTCCCGGAGCATTTCCTCCTCGCTGGTGTAAAGGCGGCTGATGCCGTAGCGTTCCCCTTTTTCTTTCAGGCGGACCGGGTCAATGTCACAGAAGGCGTAAAGCTCCACATTGGGATTCGCCAGATAGGCAGAAATGTGGCATTCAGAGATGTTTCCGACGCCGATAACGGCAATTTTCAACTTTTCCATACAATTGTCCTCCTTTTTAACAAATATCAGCGGGACTGCCGGATCAGCCGGCGGAGAAAATCCGCAGCCAGCCGGATGTCTGCCGCAGGATCTTCCCCGACCTCCCGCTCGATGGTCAGGAAGCCGCGGTAGCCGATGCTGTCCAGCGCCTCCAGGTATTCGGGCCAGCATACGCCGCCTGTTCCCAGGGGAACCTCCTCGCAGTACGCCGCTTCGTCGAAGGGTTCCTCCGGTTCCCGGATCCCATAGAGAATTTCCGGGTCGCATTCCCGATGGCGGACACCGTCTTTGGCATGGGTGTGTACGATGTAGTCCCGGAGGGTGTGCACAGCCTCTGCGGCGCTTCCGCCTACGGTCATGATGAGATTGGCAGGATCCAGATTGACGGCCACGCCGGTGGAGTGGAGACCGTCCAGAAAGTCCCGGAGAACCGATGCCGGTTCCGGCCCGGTCTCTACGGCAAAATGGGCGTCCAGGCTGTCCGCATATTCCGCCAGTCTGCCGCAGGCGTCCTGCATGACCGCGTAGCGCGGGTGGGCGGGGCAGGCGGGGACCACGCCGATATGGGTTGTCACAATGTCCGTTCCCAGGTCTTTGGCCAGCTCCAGGATCCGTTTGGAGCGTTCGATCCCCTGACCGTTCCGCGCCGGGTCAAAGAATCCGTATCCAAGATCGCCGCACAGGGCGGAGATTCTCAGCCCGTAGGCATCCGCCATGGCGCGGAATTCTTTCCTGCGCCGGGCATCCATATTTTCGGGGGCCATATCGCCTTCCGTGGCGTAAACCTGAATGCCGCTGAGCCCCAGTGCGGCGGCCTGCTTCATAGCTGTTTCGGCGTTGGTGCGGAAGGAATCCAGCAGAACGCCGATGGGAAAATCAAACACAGGGCTTCACTCCTTTCTCTTACTTTCATTTTAAGAGGATGCAGGCATAAAGTAAAGCAAGAGACCTGCACAAAGTTTGTCCGATTCTGCACAAGGAGGCTTCGCATGGACTTCTACGAATATGACGCCGATATTTACTCCGACCCGGAATTTCCGGTCTATTTTTCTCTGAGTACCCTGCGGGACAATCCGGAGGACCGGTACCTGCACTGGCACGAGGCGACGGAACTCCTCTACTGCATCGAAGGCAGCGGCGTGGCGGTATCCGATACCCAGCGTATCCCTCTGTCCGCCGGGGATCTGGCGTTTATCAATCCCAACCGTCTCCATACCTTTTATGCGGCGGGCTTCTGCCGGTACAGCTACCTGCTTGTGGCTCCGGAGCTATCCGCCGCCCGGGATCTGCCTGGCACGCCTGTCCAGCCCTTTATCTCCGACCCGGAAGTAGGGCGTCAGATGTTGGGGATCATTGGGGAGATGCAGAAACAAGCGCCCTTTTACCGTTCGGAGGTCTGTGCCCGTCTGACACGGCTTTTTGTCTATCTGAACCGGAAATACCCGGAGCCTGGCCCTGCTCCGGAGCAGAGCGGCGCCGGGAAGCGGCTGGAGATGGTGAAGGCGGTCATCGCCTATGTGCGGCGCCATTTTGCGGAACCCATCACCGTGGACGGAATCTGCAGCGCTGTTTCCTTCAGCCGTTCCTACGTCTGTCACGCCTTTAAGGAAGTGACGGGTCAAAGCCTGGTGGAATATATTCACTTCGTGCGGTGCCACAATGCGCGCACCCTCCTGGCCAGCAAGCAGTACAACGTCAGCGAATGCGCCGAAAAAAGCGGCTTCAATACGCTGAGCTACTTCTCCAGGATTTATAAAAAGCAGATGGGTGTGCCGCCGTCCGTCCATCGGTAGCAATTTTGTGCCGCTGTCTGGCTTTTCCTCGGCATATCTGGTATAATTCAACTGTAGGTTGAGATCCTCGCCCTGAAAATTTGCGGGAATGCAGAGCTCAACCGTTTGTTGAGAATCCGGCTCAACGTTTGCGTTATTTTCAATTCCTATCCGGCCTGTTATGATGGAGGCATCCCGGGAAGAGAACGCGGAAGAGTCGGAGAAGTGCAGAAAAGGATGGTTATGGAGATGTGTGAACAGAATACCAGTAAGGTGCTGAAGGACAATTTGATCATTCTGCGGCGAAGAGGCAGGATGACCCAGGAGCAGCTGGCCGGAAAGCTGGGGCTCACCTTTCAGGCGGTGAGCAAGTGGGAAAACGGCCTTTCCTGCCCGGATATTACCCTTCTTCCTCAGATCGCTGAAATTTTTGGAGTGACAGTGGACGACCTGTTCCGGCCCATTTCCCCGGAGGAACCGGTGGAAAAGGAGTCTCCTGAGCCGGAGGAAGCGGCCGCCCCGGAGCCCGCAGAGAAGGCGAACGCGGCGGAGGAACAGCCCCCGGCGGATTTTGGAGCCTCCCTTGGGGAAATGATTTCCCGGCGGGTCCGGAGGGTACTGAAGGGCTTGGGAAATTTAGGGGAATTTGATTTTGAGCGAGAAATTTCCCGGCAGGTGGAGGGTCAGATTTCCGCCGCGGTGGACGCCGGCGGTAAAAATGCGTGGTTTTTTGAGAAAGATGGCTGTTCCGGCTCCCGGCGGGAACCGGGGCAGGGCGCTGCGGTTGACGGGCTCCCCTGGGAGGACGACGGCGTTTACCGCGCGGTGCTGTTCCGGGGGAAGACCCTGGTGACGGTCCCGGTGGAAGGGAAAGGCAGTATCTGCTGGCAAAAGGATCTGGAT
>CAKXAF010000047.1:0-5037 GCA_934869045.1 uncultured Nitrososphaerota archaeon
GGCCAGGAACCGGCTTCCGCCCAGGTGGAGCTGAACGTTTTGCCCGCCCGCCTGCCGGAACAGAAGCTCCTTTACACCAACTGGTTCCACTGCGACTGCATCGCAACCCTTCACGGCTGCCCGGTTTTTTCGGAGGAACACTGGGCGCTGATGGACGCCTACATGAAACTGGCCGGGGAAAACGGCATGAACATGATCCTGACGCCGGCCTTTACCCCGCCGCTGGACACTCCGGTGGGAGCGGAACGGGATACCGTTCAGCTGATCGATGTCCGGAAGGAGGGGAACCGCTACTCCTTTGGCTTCGAAAAGCTGGACCGGTATCTGGCCCTGGCTCAGAAAAACGGTATCACCTGGTTCGAACAGTCCCACTTTTTCACCCCGTGGGGGGCCAAGGCGGCTCCCAAGGTGGTAGCGGAGGAAAACGGCTGTCTCCGGCGGATCTTCGGCTGGGACACCCAAGCTGACGGCGGGGAGTACGCCTCCTTCCTCCACCAGTATCTGGACGCCCTGCTGCCCCACTTGAAAGAGCTGGGCATAGACGGCCGGTTCTACTACCACGTTTCCGACGAGCCGGTGGAGGAGCATCTGGAATCCTACCGCCGGGCCAAGGCGGTGGTGGCAGACCGGCTCAGGGGTTATCATTTCTTCGACGCCCTCTCTCATGTCCAGTTTTACGAGCAGGGGCTGGTTCCCACGCCGGTGGCCGTCACCAGCACGGTTCCCGACTTCATCGGCAAGGCGGAGGATCTTTGGACCTATTACACCGGTTACCAGTCCTTTGCCCTCTCCAACCGCCTGACCTCCATGGCCTCCCGGCGCAACCGGGTGATCGGTATGCAGATGTACAAGTACCGCATCAAGGGTTTTCTCCAGTGGGCCTTCAACTTTTATTACACCACCCTCTGCCGGGAAGCCTGCAACCCCTTCCAGTCTCCGGATGCCCTGGAAGAATTCCCGGCGGGAACCGCCTACCAGGTTTATCCCGCCCCGGAGGGTCCGGTACCGTCTCTGCGGCTTTTCGTTTTCCAGGACGGTCTTCAGGATATGCGGGCCATGGAACTGCTGGAGACCAGGCTGGGCCATGATGGGGTGGTGGAGCTGCTGGAAAAAGCGGGCGGTACCATTGACTGGACATCCTGCCCCGGCGGAGACGAGGCATTTTTAAAGGTCCGCGAAGCCCTCAACGCAGCTATCGCGGAACAGTTTGTATGAATTTTTTACAACAACAGGAGGAGTCATTATGGAAGCGTACAATCTCATTCCCCCCGAGGAGCTGGGTAAAGGCAGCGGCATCCGTCTGGAGCGCTGCGAGACCGAACAGGACCTTTACTGGAAAATGGCCATTGAGGTCGTGGAAACCATCGCTGCCAACAACAAGGCGGGGGAGGAGACGGTGATGATCGTCCCCTACGGCCCCCTGGGGCCCTACAGCCGGCTGGTCCATTTGGTCAACAAATACCGCGTCAGCCTGAAAAACTGCACGTTCCTGAATATGGACGAATATCTCACCGATGATCTGAAATATCTGGACAAGAGCGACCCACTGTCCTTCCGGGGCGGCATGGACCGGATTTTCTACAGCCAGGTGGATCCGGAGCTCAACGTCCCGGAGTCCCAGCGGATTTTCCCTGCCCCCGGCGAGGAGGAACGCATCTGGGAGATCATCCAGCAGCACGGCAAGCTGGATATGTGCTGGGGCGGCGTAGGAATCACCGGCCACATCGCCTTCAACGAGCCCCCGGAGCCAGGCGTCTCCATGACCGATGAGGAATTCAAGGCGCTGCCCACCCGTGTGCTCAAGATCGCCCGGGAGACCCGCACCATCAACGCCTTTATGAACTGTGCGGCCGATCTGGACGGCATCCCCGAAAATTGTATCACTGTGGGCATGAAGGAAATCTGGAGCGCCAAAAAAGTCCGGATGTGCATGCCCCGGGACTGGAACGCTGCCATGCTCCGCAAGGTGCTCCATGGGCCGGTGACCTGCCGCGTTCCCTGCTCCCTGTTCCAGGAGCACCCCGACGCCATGATCTATGCCGCCGATGTGGCGGTGTTCAATTCCCCCATCCCGGAAATCCGCGTTTATAATAAGTAGGTCCGCCCATGAGAAGGATTTTTGAGAACGGCCGCATCGTCCTGCCCGGCGGTGTGGCCCAGGGGGTGCGGCTCCTGGCGGAAGGGGACCGCATTTTGGACCCGGCCTTCCGTGGGGAACGGCCAGAGGGGGAGATTGTGGATCTGGAGGGCGGCTGGCTGCTGCCGGGATTTGTGGACCTCCACCTCCACGGCGGAGACGGCGCTGACTTTATGGATGGTTCCCCCGAAGCCTTCCGCCGGGCCTGCATGGCCCACTGCCGCTGCGGGACTACCGCCCTCTGCCCCACCACCGTTGCCTGCGGCAGAGAGGAACTGCTGCGGCTCTTTGACGTCTACCGCGGGGTGGGGGACACCGGCGCGGACATTCTGGGCCTCCATCTGGAGGGGCCGTATATCAGCCAGGAGTTTCGGGGCGCCCAGCCGGAGCAGTTTGTCCGGAATCCGGACCCCCGGGAGATCGACGAGATCCTGGAGCGGGCCGGTGGACTTATCGTCCGCTGGAGCAGCGCACCGGAGCTTCCCGGTATGGAGGCGCTGGCGGAAAAGCTCCGAAAATGCGGCATTCTCTGTGCTGTGGCCCACAGCGCCGCCACCTGCGAGGAAGTGGCAGCAGCTTTCGGCTGGGGGTTCACCCATATCACTCACCTGTACAGCAGCACTCCCTCCGTCCGGAAGCTGAACCAGCGGGTCCATGCAGGAGTCATCGAGGCCGCTTACCTCCTGGACGATATGACGGTGGAACTGATCGGCGACGGTCGCCACGTGCCGAAAGAGCTGATGCAGACGGTAGTGAAGCTCAAGGGTCCGGAACGGGTGGCGTTAATCACCGACGCCATGCGGGCAGCTGGCAGCGGCGTCACGGAAAGTTTCCTGGGAAATCCTGCCGATGGCAACCGGGTGATCATTGAGGACGGCGTTGCCAAGCTGCCGGACCGCAGCTTCTTCGCCGGGAGCATCGCCACTGCCGATCATGTTTTCCGAAACGCGGTGACGGAGTACGGCTTCCCGCCGGAGGTGGTTTCTCAGATGATGTCGGGAACTCCGGCGAAAATCCTGGGCCGCTATGGGGAACTGGGCAGTCTTTCTGCCGGAAAGCGGACGGACTTGGTTGTTATGGACCGTGATTTTCAGATCCAGCGGGTCTATGTCCGGGGGCGGCTGATGTTTGTCAAAAATTGAAATTTATTTTCAATTTTTGAAAGAATTTTCTAAAAGTATTGAAGCAAATTTCCAAATGTGCTATGCTGTACCCAAATCGCGGCGGATTGCATCCGCAAAAAGGAGGAACCGGCATGAAACAGATTCTGGAAATTGGGAAAGACTCCCTGCGGCTGGGCGGGGAGCCGTTCCTTTTGGTCAGCGGCTCTCTGCATTACTTCCGCATCCTTCCGGGGGACTGGAAGCGGCGGCTGAAGCTGGCCAAGGACTTCGGTTTGACGGCGATCCAGACTTATGTCCCCTGGAACGCCCACGAACCCCGGCCCGGGGAGTTCGACTTCTCCGGGATGCTGGACCTGGCAGGCTATCTGAAGGCGGCAGATGAGGTAGGTCTCAAGGTACTGCTCCGCCCCAGTCCCTACATCTGCTCCGAATGGGATTTCGGGGGACTGCCCTGGTGGCTGCTCCGGGACCATCCCCGTATCGCCCTTCGCCGGACGGATCCGGACTTTCTGGCGGCGCTGAAAGCCTACTATCAGCGGCTCTGCCGGGAATTTGTCCCCTATCTGTCCACCAACGGCGGGCCGGTCATCATGGTCGCTGTGGAAAACGAATATGGCAGCTACGGCAACGATCGGGATTATCTGCGGTTCAACGCGGACCTGCTCCGGGAGAATGGGGTGGACGTGCCGCTGTACACCGCGGATGGTTATTCCGACCGGCATCTGAAATACGGCAATCTCCCGGAATTCTGGGCGGGAGTCGATTACCGCATAGAAAGCGCCGAGGCTATCGCGGCCCTCCGCCGCTACCAGCCGGGCCGGCCTCCGCTGCTCTGCGAGTATTGGAGCGGCCGGGCCATTCACTGGGAGGAGGAGTTTCACTACCGGGACGTCCCGCCAATTGCCGCGGCCTTTCGCGAGGCGCTGGATCTGGGTGGGATGCTGAATTTCTATATGTTCGGCGGCGGCACGAATTTCGGCCTGATGAACGGCGCCAACATCCATACCCGCCCCGGCACCAACGACGAGTACTACAATCCCATCACCACTAGCTATGATGTGGACGCCCTTCTCTCGGAAAACGGGACGCCCACAGCCAAGTACTATGCTTGCCGCCGGGAGCTGGACGACTTTCTTGGAAAACCTGTCCGGCCGGACAACGACGAGCCGGTCCCGGAGACCCAGTTCGTGGCCGGTATCCGGCTGACCCGGTGTGCATCACTGGCAGAGAATTTGGATGTTCTGACTGCTGGGATCCGGAAGGCGGCACGGCCTTTGACCATGGAGGAGATGGGTCAGGGGTACGGGTTCCTGCTTTACAGTGCGGAACTGCCCGCGGGCCGGGAGATCGATGAGCAGCTGTTCCTAGATGGACTTCACGACCGCGCTCAGGTATACCTTGACGGGGAGTATATTGGCACGCTCTATCGGAATCAGGCTCCGTCGGATGCGGAGATTCCGGGGCCTCTGCCGAAAGAGCCGTTTTTGCCGGTGCGGGTCCCTGCGGCAGGCGGCCGCTTGGATATTCTGGTGGAAAATATGGGCCGCGTCTGCTATGGGATGCGCTTGGGGGAGGAAAAGGGAATTACCGGCCCGGTGCGGCTCGGGCAGAATTGCCTCAGCCGGTTTACGATCCGCAGCCTGCCCTTGGAAAACCTTGATCAGATCCGCTGGACTGGAACCGAACCGGTGAGGAACCACCCCGGCTTCTGGCAGGGGACTTTTCATGCCAAGGCGGGAGTAGACACCTGGCTCCATACCGTGGGATGGGGAAAGG
>CAKXAF010000047.1:5047-6093 GCA_934869045.1 uncultured Nitrososphaerota archaeon
ATCGCCTGGATCAACGGCTTCTGTTTGGGGCGCTATTGGGAGACCGGCCCGCAGATGGCGTTGTATCTTCCCGGGGCGCTGCTGAAGGATACCGGAAACGTGCTGGAGCTTTTCGAGCTGCACCATCCGTCCGAGGGGCGCACCATCGAACTGATTGACCACCCCGTCCTGGATGGTGCGCTGCAACCATCCAGAGCGTAAAGACGGGTTTTCGCTCAAGCTTTTTCCAAAAGGCTTGGGCGAAAACTTTATTGGCTATCCTTTTCGCTCCGGAGATTCACGGGCCTGGTACTCCCGGGGGGAACAGCCTACGTGCTTTTTGAAGATCCGGCTGAAGTACAAAGGGTTTTCATAGCCCACCACCTCCGCAACCTGGGAAATGTTCAGGGTGGAATCCGTCAGCAGCTCCCGGGCCTTCTGCAGCCGCAGCAGAGTCTGGTAGGCGTGGGGCGAACGTCCGGTCAGGCTTGTGAACTGGCGGATAAAGTGGTATTTGCTCATCCGGCACAGGGCCGCTCATTCATCCAAAGGAATCTCCGACTGGTAGTGGTCGTGGATGTAATCAACCGCCGGCGCTACCCGTTCCAGTGGGTCCTCCGGCCGCCCGGAAAGCCGCTGCTTCCGGCCCAGGAGGGCAATCAGCTCCGCCAGAAGGGCGGCGCACATCATTCGGTATCCGTCTGGCTGCCGCTGAATCTCCCGCATGATGCGGCGGAACAGCTCCGATATGGCGGGATCTGCTCCGATGGAGGTTACCGGCTCCTCCAGCCCGGCAGACCGGAGGAGCTGCCCGGCGCCGGTCCCGGTGAAATGGAGCCAATACCCTTCATGGGGACAGCCGGCGCGGTAGTCATAGATCTGCGGCTCACCGGGGCGGTAGAGGACCAGGCTTCCAGCGCCGACCTGCCGGAATTGGCCGTCAAGAAAGTAAAAGCCGCTGCCGCCGGACAGATAGATCAACTGGTAGTCCTTTCGGCCGGAGGGACGGCGGATAGCCAGGCTGTCGCTGTCTCCTGCCTGGTAGCCGCAGTTGTTGACCCAGAGGA
>CAKXAF010000047.1:6103-12106 GCA_934869045.1 uncultured Nitrososphaerota archaeon
AATTCGTCAGAAACGCCGTCGGTATTATAGGTGGTTCCATCGATCAGATACATGGCGCACCTCCCTGATTTATGATTCCAGTATACGCCGGAAGAAAAGCAAAAGCAAGAATAAAACCGCAATTTTGTGCATGAATTTGGCAAGAAAGGGCATGGGAAAAAACAGAACGGGCCGTTATAATAGGAGACAGAAAGCAGGCGGAATTCTGAAGAAAACCAATGATTTTTACAGGCGTGCTCTTGCTTTTTCGCCTTGCAGAATCTTGAGAAATTTTGCGGGACCGCTGCGGTTCCGCGGCATTTTCAGGGACAGAAAGGGAGAATGACGGCATGAAAAAATTTGCGTTTATTGGAGCGGGGAGCTTTGTCTTTACCCGGAATCTGGTTCGGGATCTGCTGACCTTCCCGGCATTTCAGGACTGCGAGCTGGCTCTCATGGACATCAATCCGGAGCGGCTGGACAAAATTACCCAGGCCGTGGAGAAAATTGTCAGGGTGATGAAGGTCCCGGCTAAAATCACACCGACCCTCAGCCGGGCGGAGGCGCTGGAAGGTGCGGACGGCGTGGTCTGTACAGTTTTCAACGGCGATATCGATATCTGGCGGTACGACATTGAGGTTCCCAAGGAGTACGGCGTGGACATCAACGTGGGAGACACGCGCAGCGTTTCCGGGATTTTTCGGGCGATCCGGAACATCCCGCTGATGCTGGATATCTGCCGGGACATCGAAAAGTACTGCCCCAAAGCAGTATTCCTCAACTACACCAACCCGATGGCCATGCTCTGCAAGGCGATGCAGAGCTACTCCAAGGTGGAGGTGACGGGGTTGTGCCACAGTGTGCAGGGGACTGCGGCCATGCTGGCCGAGTGGATCGGCGCGCCGGAGGAGGAGATCACTTATCTCTGCGCGGGAGTCAACCATCAGGCCTTTTATCTGAAGTTCCAATGGAAAGGGGAGGACGCCTACCCGCTGCTGCGGAAGGTTTTGGAAAATCCGGAATACTATCAGAAGGAAATCGTCCGGAATGAGATGTTCAAGCATCTGGATTACTATGTCACGGAGTCCAGCGGGCATAACTCCGAATACAACCAGTGGTTCCGAAAGCGTCCGGATCTGATCGAGCGGTACTGCACCCACGGTACCAACTGGAATCCCGGGGAATACGCCTTTTCCCTGAATCTGCGGCTGGAGCGGGAGAAGACCTGGCGGGATGATTTCGACAAATGGATCCGGGAAGAGGAAGTGGATGTCAAGCGGAGCAAGGAATACGCCGCCAACATCTTCAACGCCCGGTTTGGGGATGGAGTCCCTTTCCTGTTCAACGGGAATGTGCTGAACCACGGTTCCATTTCCAATCTGCCCTGGGAGGCCTGCGTAGAGGTACCGGTGGTAGCATCACGGCAGGGAATCCAGGCGACCACGGTGGGAGCGCTGCCCGCCCATTTGGCCATTCTGGTCAACACCACAGCTTCTTTGGAGAACCTGGTGGTGGAGGCCGCTATGGAAGGGGATAAGCGGAAGGTGTTCCAGGCGGTGTGCATGGATCCGCTGACCTCGGCGGTTTGCAGTCTCGAAGAAATCAAGGAGATGACGGACCGGCTGTTTGAGATCAACCGGGAGTATCTGCCGGAGTTCTGGTGGTGAGACCGTGGGTCTCCGCGGAACCGGCAACCGTTGCAAAACATGGCTTTCCCGGTTGATTATGGGGGCGCTGCGGGAGTATTCAAATATTGGCAACCGGGTCAAATTTTCGGCGCTTGACCGACAGAGGCTGGTATGGTTTGATGGTCATAGGGAGGATATCTCCCGATAAAAAGAAAAGCGAGGGGTAACAATGCGGGAAAAACTGCTGTTTGATTTTGGGTGGTCCTTTCATGATGGGGAAATTGAAAGCGGGGAGCCCTTGGTAAAAGGGCATCATTATCATCATGCCAAGACGGAACGGGCCCTGGGCGGCCCTGCTGCGGTGAACTACGACGAATTCGCGGCAAAAAGGTGCGAGCGGTGGGAACGGGTGGATCTGCCTCACGACTACATTATCCGGCAGACACCCAAGCCGGAAAATCCGGATTCTCTGGGGTATTTCGACTACCACAACGCCTGGTACCGCAAGCGGTTCCGGTTGGAGGAGGACGACCGGGGGCGGCGGATCGCACTGTATTTTGAGGGAGCGGCGGTTCACGCTACGGTATACGTCAACGGGTGCCTGATGGCGCACAATTTCTGCGGCTACACCTCCTTTGAGGTGGACATTACCGATGTGGCCCGGTTTGGGGAAGAAAACGTGGTGGCGGTCCATCTGGAGGCCGGCGATCATGAGGGCTGGTGGTACGAAGGCGCGGGAATCTACCGGCATGTCTGGTTGATCAAGACGGAAGCGGTATCCGTGGATTTGTGGGGCGTCTGGGTGGATCCCCGGAAGGGCGAAGGGGATCGCTGGGCGGTTCCGGTGGAGGTTACGCTGCGCAACGATTCCATGGATGCGGCGGATGTGGAAGTGATTTCGGCGGTTCTGGACGGCTCCGGGAAGGAGATCGCGGCGGTATCCGGTGGAATTTCCGTGGAACGGAAGGGGAAAGCCGTGCTGAAGCAGGAGCTGGCAGCGGAGGCCCCTGCGCTGTGGGATGTGGAGCATCCCAATTTGTACACGCTGGCGGTCCGGGTGCTCCGGAGTGGAGAGGAGATCGACCGAGTGGAGACGCGGTTCGGCTTCCGGACCATCCGCTTTGATCCGGATCACGGATTCTTCCTCAACGGAAAAAATGTCAAGATCAAGGGCGTCTGCTGCCATCAGGACTATGGCCTCACCGGAAAGGCTATGCCTGACCGGGTTCACCGATACCGGCTGCGGCGGCTCAAGGAGATGGGAGCCAACGGCTACCGCTGCTCCCATTATCCGCCTGCGGAAGCCACCATGGACGCCTTTGATGAGATGGGCTTTTTGGTGATGGATGAGACCCGGTGGTTCGATTCCACCAAAGAGGGGCTGGAACAGCTGGAGATGATGGTGAAACGGGATCGGAACCGGCCCTCCGTTATTCTGTGGAGCATCGGCAACGAGGAGCCGCTGCATCAGTTCGAGCAGGGGAAGCGAATCGCGGAGACGATGACGGCCTTTGTAAAGCGGTACGACCAGAGCCGCCCAGTGACCTCTGCGGTCAGCCACAATCCGGCGGACGCAGAAGTGATGGGCGCTCTGGAGGTCATCGGGGTTAACTACAATCTGCCCCACTTTGACCGGCTCCACGAAAAATTCCCGGGCACGCCCATCGTTTCCTCGGAATGCTGTGCTGTGGGGACCACCCGGGGGTGGTATCTGGAGGATGATCCGGAGCGGGGATATCTGTCCGCCTACGATCACGCGGTGGGCGGATTCGTAGCAGACCGGGAAACCACCTGGAAGTTTATGATGGAGCGGGAATGGATCGCCGGAGAGTATCAGTGGGCCGGGATCGAGCATCGGGGGGAAACCCTCTGGCCGCGGCTTTGCTCCCAGTCCGGGGCGCTGGACTTGTTTTTACAGCCCAAAGACGCTTACTATGAAAACCAGGCCCATTGGACAGAGAAGCCCATGGTTCACCTGCTGCCTCATTGGAATCTGGCGGGAAGGGAAGGCGAGGAGATCGCGGTCTGGGCCTACACCAACTGTGAGGAAGTGGAGCTGTTCCAGGATGGGAAATCCCTGGGCGCGGTGAAACCGGAAAAATACGGCCATGGAGAATGGACAGTCGTTTATGCGCCGGGCATGCTTCGGGTTGAGGCGAGAAACGGCGGGAAGCTGGAGGCAGTGGACGAGGTGAAGACCTCCGGACCTGCGGCGGCGCTGAAGCTGCGGCTGGAGGACGGCGGCATCCGGGCCACCGGCGAGGATGTGGCGATTCTGACCTGTTGGTGCGAGGACGCGGAAGGAAATCCGGTGCCCGATGCGGCGCCGCTGGTCTCCTTCGATGCAAACGAGCTGGGAAAGGTCATCGGTACCGGCTCCGATGTCTGTGATCATGTGGCGGTAACGAGCCTGGATCGGAAAATGCGGGCGGGACTCTGCTCCGTGGTGGTGAAGGTGTTCGATAAGCCTGGCACTCTGCGCGTATACGCCAGGGCGGAGGGGCTTGTCCCGGCGCGGCTGGACATGGAAGTCCTCCCGGCAGAGAAGAGGCCGGCACTCTAAAAGAAACAAGGCCCGGAGCGTCAGCTCCGGGCCTTGTTTTGTCGTCGAATCCGGGGAGAAAGCCGAACTTGGGGTAAAAATCCAGCACAGAGTCGTTGGCGTAAAGATAGACGCCGTCACAGCGGTCCTTCCAGTCAGAAAGAAGTTCCTCCAGGAGCATACGGGAGAAGCCGCGCTGCCGGTACGCCGGAGCGGTCATCACGGCGCCGATCTGGATATAGCGCCGCTTTTCTCCGCGGAAGGAGATATCGATGAGATTGGCAGAGACATTCGCCACCAGCGTGCCGTCAACGGCTGCTGCATAGGGGAGATAGCGGTCTGTCCAATCTCCGGCCTGATACCACTTTTCGAAGTCCAGGCCGAACACAGTTCGGGTCAGCTCAAAGAAATCAGCGCGCAGGGAGGGGGTTTGCCGGATCCTCTTTTCAATTGTAATACGCATCTGTGTCCTCCAAGATAAATTTCAGGGCAGGCCTTTGCTTTTCCGGACGGTCTGTACCCAGCGGTCAAGGGTTCGGCAGAGCGTCTGATTCCCTTGATTCGGGTTAAATATCCGTAGGAGCGGCCTCCTCCTGTATCAGCCGGGGCAGAAGAGCCCGCAGCCGTGAGGCAAGGCGTTTAACCAGCTTATGGGATTCCCCGCTGGCGGTAAGCCCGGCGACGACGCTGCCCTCCGAAGCGATGGCCGGAAAATAAAAGGTGCATTCCTTCCGGCTGTCCGCAACGCTGACGGGAATCCCCAAGCGGCGGCACTCCTCTCCGGCGGCGCGGTTTGCTTTCCGGCTGCTGGAGGCGGCGACAGCAAGCCGGGCTCCCGCCATGTCTCCGGGGCGGTACTCCCGGCGGAGAAGGGTGATTTTTCCCTGAGAGGCCAAGTCCTCCAGCTCCGGGCAGGCCTCCGGGGCGATGACGGTGATACTGCTGCCGAAGGGCATCAGCGCGGCCGTCCGCCGTGCGGCAATTTTTCCCGCACCGATCAGGATAACCCGCCGGCCCTCCAGAGGTATAAAGAGCGGAAAATAGGGCAGTGGTTCTGGCATGAGCGTTTTTCCCCTTTTCTGATACGCGGGGCCGCGTTTTGAGCGGGCAGCCGCGCTTCCTTTTCTTCCTTATTATAAAGGATTTTTTTGCGCGGGGCAAGGGCGCATTTCGATTTTTTCGGAATGCCGCTTTTCGGGAGACGCTTCTTTATGGACGGCGGTTATTTTCCATGAAGTCCTTGGGGCGGGTGCCGGTATAGCGGATGAAAGCACGCTTGAAGGAAAACTCATTTTCGTAGCCGATTTATTTGGCAATGTTCTGCATGGTGGCGTCGGTGGTGCGGAGCAGCTCACATGCGTACTTCATCCGTTTGTGGTAGAGGTAGTTATAAAAAGTGTCATCCGCCGTCGCTTTGAAGAGTTTGGAGATGCTCTGGATGGACAGGGAAAATCGGTCCCCCAGGGTTTTGAGGCAAAGGTTGCTGTCACGGAAATGCTCGTCCACATAGGCCACCAGATCCTGGCCGAGACTGCTGGCGGGGGCTTCCTTTTCGCGGACAGCCAGAGAACAGATCTGGGCGCTGATGGAGTGCAGGCACTCCCATTTGCGGTCGAAGGGTTCGTTGGTGAAAACCACATCCAGGTCGTCCATGAAAAGACGGTCGTTGATGGAAAGCTCAGACGTCACGCGAAGAAGGGTTTCCAGAATCATTGAGATCAGCTTTACACCGGCTTTGGAGGAGCTTCCATCGCTTTCAGCGGGCTTCAGGCGGCGGTTCTCCCGGCGCAGCTCCTCCAGGATGCGGTCTGCGGAGGCGTGATTTCCGGCCTTCAGGCTGGAGATCAGCTGGGT
>CAKXAF010000048.1:0-2664 GCA_934869045.1 uncultured Nitrososphaerota archaeon
CTACAGGCCTGATTAACGGCGCGAAGCACGCATTTGAGCTTTTTGACCAACTGAAAGGGGAGGTGCTGGGCGAATGAGCTGGCTGAAAGAATTTACAAAGGGCATTATTAAGGAAAATCCCACGCTAGTGATGCTGCTGGGCACCTGTCCGACTCTTGCCATGACGACTCAGGCGGTGAACGGCCTGGGCATGGGAATCGCCACGACATTCGTGCTGTTGGGATCCTGTGTGGTCATCTCTCTGCTGAAAAAGGTGATTCCGGATCAGGTCCGGCTGCCCGCCTATATCGTGATTATCGCGGGCTTTGTGACGCTGGTAAGCTTTCTGCTTCAGGTCTACGTTCCGGAGCTTTACAGCACCTTGGGCGTTTTCCTGTCGCTCATCACCGTAAACTGTATCATTCTTGGCCGGGCAGAGGCCTTTGCCAGCAAAAACTCTGTCGCCCGGACAGCGGCAGACGCCCTTGGAATGGGCGTTGGCTTCACCCTGGCGCTGGTGCTGATGGGCTCGATTCGGGAGATCCTCGGTTCCGGGAGCTGGTTCGGCATCGACCTGACCCTCGGGGTACTGGAACCGGTGAAGCTTTTCACCATGCCCGCCGGCGGGTTTATGGTGTTCGGCCTGCTGGTGGCTGTTGTCAACCGGCTGAGCCACTATCAGATCTCCAAAAAGAAGATGGGTTGTGAAAACTGCCCCAGCCGTGCGGGCTGTGGCGGGCACTGTGCCAGCCCGGCTGAAACGGAAGAGGAGGCCAACTAATGAAAGAATATCTCATCATTCTCTTCAGCGCTGTTTTGGTCGACAACTTCGTCCTGTCTAAGTTTATGGGCATCTGTCCCTTTATCGGCGTTTCGAAAAAGACCAGTTCCGCTTTCGGTATGAGCGTCGCAGTCACCTTTGTCATGGTGATGTCCACTGCCCTGACCTGGCCGATCAACCGGTATATCCTGGCGCCGGAAAGCGGCGCGTGGGACTTGGGCTATCTGAAAACCCTGGCCTTTATTTTGGTCATCGCGCTGTTTGTGCAGCTGGTGGAAATTCTCATCAAGCGGTTCATGCCGCCGCTGTATAAATCCCTGGGCATCTACCTGCCGCTGATTACCACCAACTGTGCTGTTTTGGGCGTGACTATCCTCAATATTGATGCGGATTACAATTTCGCACAGTCCCTATTCAATGCCCTGGGAGCGGGCCTCGGTTTTATGGTGGCGCTGCTGCTCTTCTCCGGTGTGCGGGAGCGGATCGACCGGGCCGACGTGCCCAAGATGTTCAAGGGCGTTCCCGCAGCGCTGGTAGCGGCGGGCATCGTTGCGGCCTCCTTTATGGGCTTTGGCGGCATCGTGGAAAACCTCTTTGGCTAAGCCCGGAAAGGAAGGATAAAAAATGGAATATCTGGTTCCGATTCTGCTCTTCGTTGGGCTTGGCCTGCTGGCAGGGATTCTGCTGACAGTGTTTTCCCGTGTATTTGCGGTGAAGCAGGATGAGCGTGCCGTTCAGGTGCGGGAGGTGCTTCCTGGCGCCAACTGCGGCGCCTGCGGATACGCAGGCTGCGACGCTTATGCAGAGGCCGTAGCCAAGGGCGCCAAGACCAATGCCTGCATCCCCGGCGGTCAGGCTGTTGCGGAAAAGGTCAGCGCGATCATGGGAGTGGCCGCTGAGGCGGTCGTCTCAAAAAAAGCCACGGTCCGCTGCAACGGCAACTGTCAGGCTACATCGGATAAATATGTTTATACCGGCGAGCCGACCTGTTCGGCCTGCAACGTTCTTTACAGCGGCCGCAGCACTTGTACATCCGGGTGCTTGGGCTTCGGAGACTGCGCAAAGGTTTGCCCTTACGGTGCAATTACGGTTTCCGATGGGGTGGCCGTGATCAACCGTCAGCTTTGCACTGGCTGTGGGCTCTGTGTAAAAGCGTGCCCCAATGACTTGATCGAAACCTTTGCGGAGGATCAGACCGTGGAGGTTGCCTGCTCCAGCGTCTTTAATACCAAAGCGACGCTAGCTATCTGTAAAAACGGCTGCATCGCCTGCAAAAAATGTGAACGTCTCTGCCCCAGCGATGCGATCCATGTCAAGGATAACCACGCCTCTGTCGACCACGGCAAATGCACCAACTGCGGCGCCTGCGTGGAGGGATGTCCCACCCACTGCATCCATCGCCTGGATTGAGAAAGGATAACATCATGACACCCTTGCAGGGAAATATCGTGCGAATGCTCTTATCGGCCGCGATTATCGTGCTCTGCATCCTCAGCCTGACCCGGGTAATACCGCCGATGACCGGCGTTCCCATTGCCATGGCGCTGGTGGGCGTGTTGAGTATATTCAGCGGCTGGTGCAGCCATAGGGAGAAAAAAGGCGGCGTAATGATGCTGGTGGTTCTCGGAATCATTCTCATCATTTTTGCGGTTGCTGCCCCCTTTCTGAAATGAAAAATGCGGTGCGATTTTCAAAGTCGCACCGCGTTTTTCGTCTGGCCATGGATTGACAATTTTTTTGCATTGTGTTATGATAAAACCATCGTTTCTTGTTCAAATACGAATGTGTTTGAATGAAAAACAAAAACGATAATTTATTCTGAAATAGCAGAACAAATCTAAATATGTACGTGAAATTTGCAAAAAAATATTAATTATGATTTTTATTGACGTACAAGTTTGGAT
>CAKXAF010000048.1:2674-12090 GCA_934869045.1 uncultured Nitrososphaerota archaeon
CTATAATAAAGAATGGATTTTTGATGAGGTGGATTCATGAAATATCTGGTACTGCTCTGCGACGGCATGGCGGATACCCCCGTCCCGGAACTGGGCGGGAAAACCCCAATGGAGGCGGCTTATAAACCGAATATGGATGCGCTGGCCCGGGATGCCTTGGTTGGAACCGCCAAAACTGTCCCGGACGGCATGAAGCCGGGCAGCGATGTGGCAAATCTATCCGCCCTGGGATATCATCCGGCGGATTGCTATACCGGGCGCTCCCCTCTGGAGGCCGCCAGTATCGGCATTGACCTGGCGCCTGACGAATATGCCATTCGCTGCAATTTGGTGACCCTCAGCGGCGAGCCGGATTATCGCAGCAAAACCATGGAGGACTACTGTGCCGGGGATATTTCCACGCCGGAGGCGGCCGAGCTGATCCGCTATTTGGCGGAGAAGCTCCCCGATGGTATTCGTCTTTATCCTGGCGTCAGCTACCGTCACTGCCTGGTTTGGAAAAATGTGGCGGAGGATATTGGCGAGCTGACCCCTCCCCACGATATCTCCGGGCGGAGGATCACCGAATATCTGCCGGTTCCCGGCAAAGCGGGAATTCTTCTGGATCTGATGGAAAAAAGCTATGAGCTGCTCAAGGACCATCCGGTAAACCGGAAAAGAATTGCGGAGGGGAAGCGCCCGGCCAATTCCATGTGGCTCTGGGGACAGGGGAGGAAGGCGGCGCTGAAGCCGTTTTCCGGGCTGTATGGCCTGAAGGCCAGTGTGATTTCTGCGGTAGATCTGATCAAAGGGATCGGCGTATTGGCCAAAATGGAGGTTCTTGACGTGCCCGGGGCAACCGGCTACATCGACACCAACTTTGATGGAAAAGCCCAGGCGGCCATTGATGCCTTTGCCCGGGGACAGGACTTGGTCTACGTCCATGTGGAGGCTCCGGATGAGTGCGGCCACCGCGGTGAAGCAGCCAACAAGGTTCGCGCCATCGAGTTGATTGACAGGAAGATTCTCGGGCCGGTCCGCAGGGCGCTGGAGGCTCAGGGGGACTATCGCATTTTGCTGCTGCCGGATCATCCGACTCCGTTGGCCATTAAGACCCATTCGCCGGAGCCGGTGCCGTATCTGATCTATGACAGCCGCAGAAAACGGCCTGGGGTAGCCAGTTTTACAGAATCTACTGCCAGGGAGCATGGGAATTATGAGCCCGATGCATCCATCCTCATGAAAAACCTAATCCATTAGTGGGTTCCGACGGCGCGGCGTCCGGCGGAAAACCGCAGGAAAGGTGACACTTGTGCTGAAGAGCAAGGGGAAAGAACTGGCGCTGGATGCGCTGCATTTATTGCCAGGGACTTTTTTGTATGCTGGCGGAATCTACTGTTTTACCGCTCCCAATGAGATCGCTCCAGGTGGGGTCAGCGGCATTTCCACCATGATCAACGCGCTGACAGGGATCCCTATGGGCGTGCTGACCATGGCCATTAATATACCGCTGCTGCTTCTGGCATTTTTTGTTGTGGGCAAAAGGTTTGCGGTCAAGACCTTGATCTCCATCGGACTGATCTCCGTCTTTATGGACCTGGTATTCGTTCATCTTCCGGTCTATCGTGGAGATATGATTCTGGGGGCTATTTTTTGCGGGATTTTACTACCGGTGGCAGCGACATAGTCGCCAAGCTGGTGCAGTCCAAACGGCCGGATATGCCGATGGGCCAGCTGATTCTGCTGGTGGATGTCTGCGTTGTCCTGATGTCCGGTTTCGTTTATGGACGAATCGAGTCCGTGCTTTATGCGGGGATCACCATTTTTCTCTATACCCGGGTGGTGGATTTTGTCCTTTACCGGAAGGGGAGCGGAAAGGTAATCTTCATCATCTCCCGAAAGGGCCGGGAAATTGCCCGCCAGATCATTTTGGAGTGTCATCGTGGCGTAACGGTACTCAACGGCCGGGGCGCATATACAGGGCTTCCCAGCAATGTGCTGATCGTTGCTATCCGGAGCCGGGATTATTACCGGCTGAAGACCGTGACGGAGGCCATTGACAGCCGCGCGTTCATCATCGCATCGGACTGCGGCGAGATTCATGGCAACGGCTTCCGGCCTGGAGATCTCCCCGAGGTTGCGGCCTCCGATTGGAATGGGGGCATAGCGGAGGACGGCGATCTCTGATTGATAGAAAAATGTGTGAACCTTTGCGCGATGGACCTTTTCACAGAGGAAAGCATATATTGCGCTGTGGGAGGGATTCAATATGGGCTGTGCATCCGATCTGGTAGTCGCCGCTGCGGTTCTGTCCACGGTTCTGGCAGAAAACCGCAGCGCGGAATATCTTACCTATATGGGAAATCTGTTGCTGATGGTTGGGCAGAATCTGGCAACCATGGCAGAAGCGAAAGCGGTTGATGAGGCAAGATGCGCCCGGCTGCTGGGAAAGGCAGATACCTCTGTGTCAGGAGGATAAAGCCAAGAAAATTTTAAAAAGAGCTTGCATTTTGTCGGAATCTGTGCTATAATAATTAAGTCGTCTGGGTGTGGCGCAGATGGTAGCGCGCTACCTTGGGGTGGTAGAGGCCGCTGGTTCAAATCCAGTCACTCAGACCAAAACTGCACATTTATTTTGATACTACAGTGTATCAAAGTAAATGTGCAGTTTTTTGCAGAAAGCCGTATTTAGCGGGAATTTTTGAATATGATTGCACGATAGTATTGGGTAGGATTCCTGTGTTTGCATGTTTACAGGAATCCGGTTACCTTTATAACCAGGTTAAAGATTGCATTTTGTAGCATATTAATGTATAATATTTAAAATTGGATGAGAAAGATTATGAATATGAATTTTAAAATTCAAAAAGTTGACGTCAATAACTATTCTTTGTTCGATGATATGGTGTTCTGGAGAGCAAATGGATTTGAACGAGAACCTTTGTATGTACCAGTCGCAGGAGCAATAAAGAAGGAATTGGAAAACCCTAACTTATATATTTATGCAGTCATGGTGAATAACCGATATGTCGGTTGGATTTCTCTGATTTATATGCCAAAAGTAGGTAAATGGAAAGGACATGGGCATATTTATGTAGATGAATTATGGGTTGAGCCAAATTTTCGCGGCCAAGGATTGGCAAAAGCGTTGATGCAAAAAGCGGACGAACTGAAAACAAAGTTGAAAGCAGCTGGCGTCCGATTATATGTGAATGTAAACAACCCGACAGCCAAGAAACTATATGATAGTTGTGGCTATCTGGAAGATGGTCAAGCTTATTTTATGGAGAAATAGCCATCCATACAGCACTTTATATGAACAGCAATTCCCAGCTGTTACAGACCGACCCACTGGTGTCGTTGCCGCATCGGATTGCCCGATAAAGGGCCATGATGGTGGCAGCGGCACCCTCTATTTTTAGGTGATTCTCCTTGCGGTAAAGATATAGCGGAATCCGCTTTTTCGCATACCGCACAGGCAGGATCAGCAGTTCCTTGAGTACCAGGCTCCAGTTGAGCCTGGTGATTTCTTCCCGGATATCTGCCTCTGACGAGCAAGGAGCGGTAAACAGGTTTTCGGTTTTCAGTCCGGCCAGGGTGGGGGGAGTTCCGGCTCACCCATTCTTTTCTTCCTCATCATCCGGCGTGGGTTTCCAAAATACTTTTCAGAGCCGCCATGGAGCTGGAATGGGATCGTGCGATGGTCGTCCCCTGCCCTTTGGTTTCACTTAGAGCACAGCGCATCATTTTGTGGGACATTGTGCTCGTGAACAGGACCAGCAGGTCCGGGTTTCCGATTTTATTTCTCAGCCCGCCGTTCATTTTTGTAAAGACTTTGGCGCGGCAGCGGTATTCTTGGCAGAGTTTCTTATACTGCCGTTCCATGCATTCGTTTCCGCCGATAATAACAACGCTCATCCGGTTAGCTCCTTTTTAAAAAAATTAGCCAATGCTACTTAACTGTCAAAAGACAGCGCCCGCAGGCGCAAATCTTTTTGCATATCGAAATAAGGCGCAAGCATTTGTTGTGAATCTGCCTGGGAGGCGTGGGATACGGCCCGCGCCTCCTTCAGCCCTACTTTTTGGGGTGACAACTGCCGCTCATAGGGCAGTTTGTACAACTGCAGCCGCAGGAGGTTTTCCCCCTTCTGCGGTTCCGTACCAGGACGAAAAGGATCGTCCCGACAAGAATCAAAAGTACGATACAGATCAAAATAGTAGCGAGATTTTCCGCGATCCAGGAAAACATTTGGATTTCTCCTTTCAGCATGCTGAGAAGTTACTGTACTCGAACCTTGGCAGCCAGCCGCTGAGGCTCATAGTAGGGCTTCACCAGCATAAAGACCATGAAGGCGACAATCGCGAAGGCTGCGGCAGAGCCGACGATGCTGCCCGAGCCGGTGAAAAGCGTCCCCAGCTGATATACGGCCAACGATACCGCATAGGCGAACACGCACTGGTAGCCAATGGCGAAGAACGTCCACTTGGCGGAGTTCATTTCGCGCTTGATCGCGCCCATAGCCGCAAAGCAGGGAGCGCACAGCAGGTTAAAGATTAGGAAGGAGTAGGCGGAGAGGGGAGTGAATACCGTTTGCATATTGCTCCAGATCTGCCAGCCGTTTTCCGCGACCTCGTCAAAGCCTCCGAAGAGCACGCCAAAGGTGCTGACAACATTTTCCTTGGCAATCAGGCCGGTGATCGTCGCCACTGCGCTCTGCCAGTTACCCCAGCCGAGAGGGGTGAAGATCCAGGCGATCGCTCCGCCGATGACTGCGAGAATGGAGTTGTTTAGGTCGCTGACCATACCGAAGCTCCCATCCTCAAAGCCAAAGCCCTGCAGGAACCATAGGATAATAGCCGACAGCAGGATGATGGTACCCGCTTTTTTGATAAAGGACCAGGCCCGCTCCCACATGCTGCGCAGAACGTTGCCTATAGTGGGCAGATGGTAGGACGGTAGTTCCATGACAAAGGGAGCAGGATCGCCGGCAAACATCCTGGTTTTCTTCAGCATGATGCCGGAAAGAATGATGGCCGCGATTCCGATGAAGTAGGCGCTGGGCGCGACCCACCAGGCTCCGCCGAACAGCGCGCCCGCAATCAGCGCAATGATGGGCAGCTTCGCGCCGCAGGGAATAAAGGTGGTAGTCATAATGGTCATCCTGCGGTCGCGTTCATTCTCAATGGTTCGACTGGCCAAGATACCGGGGATGCCGCAGCCGGTACCGATGAGCCTGGGGATAAAGGATTTGCCGGAGAGTCCGAATTTACCGAACATCCGGGCCAAAACCAAAACAAATCGGGCCATGTAGCCGCAGCTTTCCAGAAAAGCCAAGAAGAGGAAGAGCACCAGCATCTGGGGTACAAACCCAAGCACCGCTCCAACGCCCCCGACAATTCCGTCCAGAAGCAGTCCCTGCAGCCACTCTGCACAGTTGATGCTCTCAAGCCAGCTGCCAAGAAGGATTGGAATGCCGGGAACCCAGATGCCATATTCAGCAGGAGCCGGTTCCTCGGTATCTGCTACATCCAGATAGCTCTCATATGTAACTGGAATCTCTTTTTCTACATTTCCGTCGTCGTCATAGAGGTAAGCGGTCGCTGTGACATCCGCAGCCTTATCAGCAATCAGGACGGTTTTGCCATCCGCGGACTGTTCCTCGTCCACAGCTCCCGCCTCTGCCGCGGCCTCCAGAAAGGCATCTTTCATGGCGCCGGGCTCCATATATGCGTCGGCCGCCTCGGAATAGGCGGAGGAGCCGATGCCAAAGAGGTGCCAGCCGTCGCCGAAGACCCCGTCGTTGGCCCAGTCGGTCGCCCAGGCGCCGACTGTGGTGACTGATACAAAATAGACGACGAACATGACCACGGCAAAGATGGGAAGTGCAGCCCAGCGGTTGGTCACGACCTTGTCGATCTTGTCGGAGGTGGTAATCTTTCCTGCGCTCCTTTTCCGGTAGCAGCCCTTCATCAGGGATGCGATATAGATGTATCGCTCGTTGGTGATGATGCTCTCCGCGTCGTCGTCACATTTTTCTTCAGCGGCCTTGATGTCCGCTTCGATGTGCTCCAGGATCTCCTGGCTCAGATTCAGCTGAGAAAGGACCTTTTCATCCCGTTCAAATAGCTTGACAGCGTACCAGCGCTGCTGTTCAGCGGAGACCGTGTGAAGGGCGGCCTCCTCGATGTGCGCGATGGCATGTTCTACCGCTCCGGAGAAGGTATGCATGGGGACGGTTTTAGTGGATTTGGCGGCCTCAACAGCCGCTTCCGCCGCCGCCATGATACCGTCGCCTTTCAGCGCTGAGATTTCGACGATTTTACATCCCAGATTCCGGGAAAGCTCCGCGATATCAATTTTATCGCCGTTTTTCTTGACGACATCCATCATGTTGATGGCAATAACTACCGGGATGCCAAGTTCGGTCAGCTGGGTGGTCAGATACAGGTTCCGTTCCAGGTTGGTACCGTCCACAATGTTTAGAATGGCATCCGGCCTTTCGCCGATCAGGTAGTTCCGTGCCACCACTTCCTCCAGTGTGTACGGGGAAAGGGAATAGATACCGGGAAGGTCGGTAATCGTAACTCCGTCGTGCTTTTTCAGCTTTCCTTCCTTTTTTTCAACCGTGACGCCGGGCCAATTCCCCACAAATTGGTTGGAACCAGTGAGTGCATTGAACAGGGTGGTTTTGCCACTGTTCGGATTGCCCGCCAAAGCAATTCTCAAATCCATGATTTCGGATCCTCTCTTTCGTGATTGAAATGATAAGTAAGCTAAGGCTAACTTTTGATCAAAAAATAAGAAAGCTCCTTATTTTTCTGACGATTCCACTTCGATCATATCTGCGTCCGCCTTCCGAATGGAAAGCTCGTAACCCCGGATCGTGACCTCGATCGGATCGCCAAGGGGCGCCACCTTGCGGACATGGACGTCAACACCTTTCGTGATCCCCATATCCATGATGCGGCGCTTGACGGCTCCTTCCCCGTGAAGCTTGACAACCTTGACCGAATCGCCGATCTTCACCTGCCTAAGTGTTTTCATACGGTATGTCCTCCTTTAACCGATTTGGATACTCCTGTCAGATGATGATTTTCTGCGCCATTTCCTTGCTGATTGCCACGCGCGCTTCCTTAACATTGACAATGACACTGCCACCCAGGGTGGTGATAACGGTGACGTTTCCGCCGGCAACAAATCCGAGATTTTCCAGATGTTTTCTCACTTCCGGCTTTCCGCCGACCTTTTTAATGGTGTTTTCTTCTCCAACATTTGCGAGCGTCAACGGCATCATAATTCGTCCTTTCTTAAGTTAGCATATGCTAATACGCAAGGTTAAAATAAAGGTTAGCCAAAACTAACCACTGCTATATATAAGGATACGCACTTTTCCTCCTTTTGTCAAGAGGTTTTTCTCAAAGATTTTTATTCAGGAATATTTTCGGCATTTTGTCAAAAGATTAGCATATGCTAACAACTGGCTTGTACAGTTTTTCTTCCTGGCGCAACCGCTTGAAAAATTCATAAACTTATGGTATCTTGGAAATAATGCAGGGGATAGGAGGAGTTTTATGCATTTGCAGGAATCCGGCGAAATGTATTTGGAGACCATCCTGGTTTTGTCCCGAAAAAGCAACGCGGTCCGATCGGTGGACGTCAGCGAATATATGGGATTTTCTAAGCCCAGTGTCAGCCGCGCCATCGGCATTTTAAAGCAGGGCGGCTACGTGATCATGGATGAAGAAGGCTTTTTGGCGCTGACCGAGACAGGAATGGAGATTGCTGGCAAAATTTATGAGCGGCACCAGCTGTTGACAGAATTTTTGACGCGGCTGGGCGTTTCTGAAGAAACGGCGGCGGCGGATGCCTGCAAGATCGAGCACGATATCAGTGACGAATCCTTTGAGGCAATTAAACGGCATGCCGGAAGATAAAAAATTCCCGGAGGCATTTCTGCTTCCGGGAATTTTGTTTTATTCCAGAGTGATGCCAAAAGCCGCTTCAAAGGTATCTCCGGCGGAAAGGAGCCGGAGCCCTTCCTTTTCTTCAAAAGCACCGGAATCACCTTTTGTGGAGTCTACCCCGAACCAGGGCTCAATGCAGACGTAGGGACCGTCGTTCCGGCAGGACCAGATCCCCAGATCCGGAAATCCGGTGAAATCGACACGGACGCTGCGGCCGCCTTCCTCTGAGGAAAGTTCCACCCAAGTGGAAGCCAGATCCTTCAGAATCACGGCGTCATCGTAGAACATACCGTGGGTCAGCTCTTTTTCCGCCCGGTCATCCAGGAAGACCCGGGACTCTCCGCAGAGAAGCCCGTCGCGTTTGATGCGGCGGAGAAGCGACTCCGGTTTTTCAAACCGCAGCGAATAATCGGTGAACTCTTTCCCAGGTTCCAGCGGGCAGTTGAAGGCCGGATGGCCGCCAACGGAGAAAGGCATATCTTCCTCCCCGGTGTTCCGGACACGAAAGCCCTCATGAAGGACGTTTCCGGAAATGGTGTAAAAAACCTCCAGTACAAAGGAGAACGGGTACTGCGCTCTGGTATGGCTGTTGTCGGTGATGCGGAAGGTCAGGGTATCCTCTGTCTGTCCGGCCAGCTCAAATTCCATCTTCCGGGCAAATCCGTGGGGGCCCATTTCGTAAGTTTTTCCCTTCCAGGTATACCGTCCGTCCGGGAGCCCGCCGATGATGGGGAAGAGGATAGGGGACTGCCCGGTCCAGTAGGCGGGGTCGCCCTGCCAAAGATATTCCCATCCGTCACAGCGGATGCTTTTCAGTTCTGCGCCCAAGGTGTCCACGCGGATTTCAATGCGGTCCTTTTTGAGGGTGTGGATCATGGAAATTACCATGCCTTTCTTTGTTAAAAATTAAACAACGTTCTTCAAAATTATTGTAGCACAGAATTGCCGGAAAGTCTACGATTTTTTTAAAAGCCGGAAAATTTTTTGGAAAGGAAAAAGATTCCGCCCTTTGACAATTTTGGAAAATACTCAGTCCGTGGGTTCATAAAGGGGTTCGTCAGGCGCATCGCCCGCCGAAGGCTGCTTTTTGTAAAGGAGTTTCAGCACGATTGGCGTCGAAATGGAGGAGACAATAATTAAGAGGATTACCGATGTAAAAAGCAGCGGATCCATCAGCCCGACGGCCAGCCCCTTCTGTGAAACGATCAGGGCCACTTCGCCGCGGGTCATCATCCCTACGCCGATTTTCAGGGAATCCGGGAAACTGAACCGGCAGATCCGCGCCATGAGCCCGCATCCGATCACTTTTGTGATCAGGCCCACCAGAATAAAAGCGACGGAAAATCCCACCAGCGCCCAAGTCATCCCCTTGATCTCCGTTTTCAGGCCGATGCTGGCGAAAAAGATCGGTCCGAACAGCATGTAGGAACTGACATCCATTTTTTCAGCGATGTAATCGGAGGATTTGATGC
>CAKXAF010000049.1:0-10742 GCA_934869045.1 uncultured Nitrososphaerota archaeon
ACCATGGCGAGTGTTTTTACAACATTTGAGATGTTGTAAAAACACTCGCTTTTTCATGTAATGAGTTCACAGAGGGCGTTGCTTACAAACACGTCCCGCCTTGTATTTACAGTCACTTGCGGGCCAGATAATGGTTTTCTATCTTTCCAGCTGTGTGATGCCTGTGCTGGCTCTATTCCAAGTGAACAAAAACGCCCAAAATCCTGCAAAAGGATATCGGGCGTTTTTGTTGGGAAAAAGTCATTGGTGTTGCTAAAATTAGTTTAACAGATAAACAAATAAAAAGATGTCGAATTCTGTCGAACAGTTTAATATATCCAGAATATAAATTGACTTTGGACTTCGGCCCCGTTACAATAGCCCTCGTTGAAGGCCGGCGGGGCTTGTATCCTAAATTTTGTACAGCCTGCGAAATTTTCGATCAGAGCAGCATTCTGTCTAATCTGGCAAATTTTATCCTACCAGCGCCGCCTCCTATAAACTAGGAGACAGTATCCACCGGCCGTTTTCTCTCTCAAATACAGCAAGCTCCAGAGGAAGCTCTTCCGCACGCTGCTGGATCTCGGCTAAGGTGGGAGTGCTGGGCCAGCTTTCGCCCAGCCATTCAATCTCACCATCCCGCATAACATTTGGGTTATAGTCTCCGGCATACCAGTAAAGAGTGGTATATTGGACACTCAGCCTGCCATCTTCTTCCGAAAAAGAAACAGGATAGCGATGGGCAGAGCTCTCAAACCCAATTCCATAGGCTGTGGCGACCACGTCCTCTTCCGGATAATATTGCAGCAAATTGCCGCTGTTTTCCCAGTCCAGCTGAGCACTGCCGCCCCAGGCATCCTGGACCGCCGCCCGAAAAATCTCGCCAGGCAGAAAGACGGTCAGAGCCAGCTCCATGTCGTCCCGAAAACCCGCGTATTCCTCGTGGGAATTCAAAAAGGCCGTCAAATCCTCTTTCCAGCCCTCCCACTTGTCGGAGGACTGATATTCCGCAAGCAGTTCGGCAAAACGGTAGTAAAATTGGTTATGGAACATCGCGGCTGCTACGCCGGAATCAGGGTTCATCCAATTCATATAATTCAACAGCTGCTCCACCCGAAAGATGGTTTCATCCCGATAAAGCCTCGGCATTTCTTCAGCCGCCATAGCATGGGCCTCAGCCAGCATCTGTAAATTCGTCAGCCCCTTGCGGACGCCGTCCGCAAGGGAGACGGCAAAGGGTGCATCCCCTGCGGTAAAAACGATCAGAGCAGAATCTGCCGTATCATAAAAGGCGTACCCCCCCGCTTCATAAGCGCGAGCGCCGTCCGGGATCAAGCCTGGCGCAACTTTGATGTCCGCATATGCGCCGCCAGGATTTCTGGAAACCAGGCAGATGGCAGTATTCCCCTGCAGGGACAGAACGGAGGCCCGGCGGTTATCATACCGCAAGCGGTTTTCTCCCTGCAGAAAGGCGGCTGCGTCAAGAATATCCATTTGGTTTTCCGCTTGAAAAATCAACATGGAACGGTCGCGCCCTGTGTAGTATTCGGGATAATAGGCCGGAGACCCGTTTGCCTCCAATCCATCGCCAATTCCACCGGCATAATCCGGGTAATTGGAAGCCGCCGTATAGTAGCGGGGCGCCGCCTGCTCATCCTGCGGAAGAAGCTCCAAAATCATGGTATCCTGAGTTTCATAAAAATTGGCGGAAGCGAAGCCGGTGCTTTGATCCATAAAGCTCTGGACTGTGGCCGCAGGCTTGGTGGGCAGCTCCGGAGCCTGTTCGCAGAGGGTCCACCGGAGAGGATGAAACGCGCTGCTGAAAGTATCGTTGGAATACACCGAATAATTTCCCGTGCGGGAATACAGATAAAGAGGCTCGCTGAAAATTCCCAACAGCTCCGCATCCATTTGCGCGGGAGGGGCCTCCTCCCTGGGGACCAGCGGGCGCAGATCCGGGTTCCGCATGGTATCCAAAAGCTCTCCAACAGGGCGGCAGTACAGGAAACTGGTTGGGATTTCCTCTTCTGCCGGCGGGATTTCCCGGGTCAGGATCCACTCCCGGCTGACGTGTGCAAGAAATCCATTCAGCTCGATGGGATCGCTCAGCAGCTTCTGTTCCAGATCCAGGAAATAAAGCCGCTGGCCTTCCAGCTTATAGCTGCAGTCAATGACAGCGGCTGTGCTTCGGTCGATAAGCTGGAGGAGGACCCGGGGCGAGTAAAAATTATCGCCGCTGATGCTCAAAGGGGCCTCTCCTTCCAGGGAAAGGTACTCCGGCGAATACCCGCCGAAATCCATTGTAAGGAGGGTTTCCAGGGTATTCGGGTCGATGAGTTCCACCGTCCAGCCCGCGTCTTCCAGCAGATAGTAGGCGATGGTTCCATCCTCCAGGATTTTATAAAACGAATTTAAAAGCCCATCCTCCGGATAGTAGATGCTCCCGGTAAGAATCCGGGTTTTCCATTCTGCCCCATCTTTTGCGGCCAGCACCATCCCGTTGGTAAACGGGTAATTGCTCACCTGAATATCCGCTGTGACGGTATTGCCGTTGTTTGAAAAAGCGACGTTCTGGATCCCGTCATAATCTCCGGCCAGCAGCTCCTTTTCCTTGAAGGCTCCCCGGATCTCCTGCTCCGTCAGCAGGGACTCCGTTTCACCGCCGCTGCTGCTCAGGCGCAGGGCATAGCCGTCAAAATGGGCTGCCACCGCCCCGTCGTCGGTTAAATGTACATCCACGCAGCGGTAATGTTCCGGAGAATAATAGATTTCCGGCCAGTTGGCATAGTAGTTGGAATGGCCGTCCGTCCCCAGGCTGATCCCCCAGACAAAGGCTTCCGACCCCCGGGAGCTCCCCGCAAAGCCGGAGATTTCCAGGTCATAGAGCGCATTTTCCACCGGGCGGATCCGCTCAACCTGCAAAGAAGCGGAACCTTCCTGATGGAGGATTTCCCCCGTGGGAAGGTGGAAAACCGTCAGCTGCTCAGGGCTCGCTTCATCCGGCTTTCCCCACCAGACCAAACGGTCCCCGATCAGGGCTTCGTTGCTCCCCCAGCCGGGGAACTCGCCGGGCAGCCGGGTGAATCCCGGAGCGGTTTCATCAAACAGTGCGGTAGACCACCCTTGATAGGGGATCGCCTGAAACTCCTCAAAAAGCCCGGCAAAGGGAGCTGCAGGCAAACGGACCTGAAGCTCTCCCATGGTCAGCAGGACAGTTTCCGCCTGTTTCCAAAGCCAGAGCTGTGTTCCCCCCAGAGGATTGACCAAATTCACATAAATTTCCTGGTAAGGCTGCTCCCAGTCCGGTTCCACCTCGGAAACGGGTTCTCCGGGGGCGGCCAGTATCGCAGCCGAAAGCCTGGAGACAAAATCCGGCCGGAGCGCGAAATAGTCCGCATATTCCCGCATCCCCCAGAGGGTTTCCGCGTTGACCAGGACGGAGAGGATCTGCTGCTGCGCTTCAGGAAGGGCGGTATATTCCGCAGAATTTTCCAGCAGCCGTGCCCGAAGGGTTTCTTCTGTGCCAAGAGGTACCGTATAGGCCTTCTGTTCCTCCTCCTGGGAAACAACAGCCCGTGGATCCGTCTGGGAAAAGGCAAAGCTCTTTTCACCCGCCGTGATGCTTACCGATGAGAATTCCTGCAGCTCCGGCAGAGGCTCCGACTCCGTCCAGTTTTCCGGATGCAGAAGGGCGGCCAACTCCTCGTCAGCAGTGACGTGCAGTGGAATCCCCGCCAGTGTGACATCCAGGGAATCGCCCGCCTCCAAAGCCGGCTCCCGAATCGGATCTGTAAGGAAGAGCACTGCTCCTGCCGCCACCACCAGCACTGCGGCAATCGAAATCCAGAGGGTGGGCCTTTTGTAGGAAAGAGCATTTTTCACCCGGCTTTTCAGGTTGGATTCCCCAAACATCAAAAGTGGAGAAAAGGGCCGGTGCTGCCGGACAGAGAGCTCCAGCAAAGCCGTGGCATAGGTTTTGGAGGAATCCGCCCCCAGCCGGGACAGGGCCGCTTCATCGCAGGAAAGCTCCATATCCTTAGCTGAGAATCGAAACGCCAGCCAAATCATGGGATTGAACCAGTGGATGCTGGCTGCCATCAAAGAAAGCAAGCGGATAAGATGGTCTCCTCGACGGATATGCACCAACTCATGCAGAACCATACAGACAGCCTGCTCCTCCGGCACCTCCTCTTCCGGCAGGATGATCCGCGGCCGGAAAAGGCCGATAACCAGCGGGCTGCTGGCATAGCTGGAGCGGTACAGCTGGACTGGCCGCCGGAATGGACGGCGGAGCATGGAATTGCAGCGTTCAAACAGCGATTGATCCGGTAAAAGACAGGCTGTACGATAGCGCTGCCGCAGAAACAGATAGCTCCCCGCACCGCTCAAAAGAAAGAGTGCCGCACCGCCCAGCCAGACTGCCGCCAAAAGGACGGGCCATGACGGAGCCCATAACGGAGCCTTTTCCGGTGCAGCGGGAGATGGCGGCTGCTCCGGCCGGGAAAGTTCCGGCTGGGAGGTCTCTGGCCGCTGTACCGGCTGCTGTTCCGCCTGATCCGGAGCCGATGCCTCTGGAATCGTTGTTCCTTCCCGATGGATCCCATTAGAAGGAAACGTCACCTGAGGAGCCGTATTGGCTCGAAAATCCTGTTCTATGGTATACTGTGGGGTATACTCCGTAGGGTTGAAGATACTGGCGGGACTTGGCAGTGAAACCGGGAGCAGCAGCCGCACCAGCACCACCCCCCAAAGGGCATAGCACACCCGGCGGGGGAGCTTTTTTCCAATCACCGCCCGAATCACCAGGACGAGTCCCGCAATCATTCCGGCAGTCAAACTGCTTTTTACCAGTTCCAGAAAAAAGGAAACCAACGCATCCATGCGATTCCCTCCCTATTTACATTTTGTATGACGGTCAATAAGAGATTTCAACTCCTGGGCTTCTTCCGGGGTAAATTCCTCTTTGGAAAGAAAATTTGTGAGGAAAAGCTGGGACGATCCCTGAAATAGCTTGTCGATAAGGCTTTTACTTTCCGAAAGCCTTACCTGCTCCCTGGTGACCAGAGGGGTGACAATCGCGTTATCGTTGAGCAGGATCCCCCGTCCGGTCAATTTTTTGATGACCGTAAACACTGTGGATTTCTTCCAGCCCAAGATCTCCCCTGCCATCTGTGCCAGCACCGTGGAACGTACCGGTGCATGATCCCAAATCAGTTCCATCAGCCGCAGCTCCGATTCGTAAATCTGGATATGCTCCATTTGCTCCTCCTTTTGGTCTATTGTAATAGACCTCTTTTCTGCCTTCATGGTAACACAGACAGCAAAAGTTGTCAAGAAAAAACACGATCATTTTTAATTGTCAGCTGTTTTAACAAAACACATGGCTTCATATCGCTAAAATCCACAAAAGCAAACCCTTTTTCAGGAATGGAGAGCATTCTTCTAAGAGGAAGCCTGTTCACTTTCTCGAAAACAAAAGTCCGCCAGCCTGGAGCTGGCAGACTTTCCTGTTAAAAAACAATGCAGAGATTCTGGAGCACTTCGCTCAAACCAAGTTGACTGGACGTCCCGATAAAAAGGCGGATACATTTTCTACAGCAACTCCCATCAAGCGCCGTCTCGCCTCAAGGCTGGCCCAGGCAATGTGAGGGGTGATGATGCAGTTAGGCGCCGAAAGCAGCGGGTTCCTGCCGGAAATCGGTTCTTCGCTTACGACGTCAACCGCCGCACCTGCAACTTTTCCGCTCCGCAGCGCTTCTGCCAACGCCTGTTCCTCCACCAGGCCGCCTCTGGCGTCGTTCAGCAATAACACGCCGTCCTTCATTTTGGCAATATTTTCAGCACTGATCAGCCCCTGGTTCTCTTTTGTCAGCGGACAATGCAACGTGATGACGTCACTGTTTTTGAGTAAATCGTCCAGTTCTACATCGGAAACCTCCATCTCGCCCTTCTGAAAGTACTGGTCATAAACCAGCACCTTCATGCCAAATGCCAGTGCGATCCGCGCAACCGCTTTTCCGATCCGCCCGAAGCCGATAATTCCGATCGTCTTACCGTCAAGCTCCATTTGCGGTGTCAGCCAGTAACAGAAGTCTCCGTTTTCCTGCCATTTTCCGCCATGGACGCTTTTGCTGTGCATGCCCGCCTGATGGCACAGCTCCAGCAGCAGAGCGAAGGTATACTGGGATACAGCAGCTGTTCCGTAGGTCGGTATATTGGTGACGGTGATGCCTCGTTCTTTAGCCGCGTCCACGTCCACCACATTGTACCCGGTTGCTAGGACCCCAATGTATCGAAGGTTCGGACATGCCTCCAGAACTTCCCGGCTGATAGGCGTCTTGTTTGTCAGCACCACCAGCGCATCTCCGATCCGGGCAGCGGTATCCTGCCTGGACGTTCTGTCGTAAACCGTCACCTCCCCAAGCTGCTTCAATCCGTCCCAGCTCAGGTCCCCGGGATTCAGCGTATAGCCGTCCAACACCATGATTTTTCCCATTTCGCATCGATTCCTTTCCTATTCAGCAGCTTTCAATCTCTGGCCGGATGTTTTCGGTCAGCGGCCGCTTGGTGATCATGATTTCCGATACATTTGGGCCGCGCTGGCCATCCTGAACAGAAAGCCGCAGGATCAGTTTTCCACTCCGATAGGCCTCTTTCGGAAGCTTCAGCGTAACCGTACAGAAGCTCTGATCGATATGGACAGGCCCATGCAGCGAAATCTCCCCCTTTTCCCCTGCATCCAGCGACAGGTCGATGGTATGATAACGCCCATAAGTGGCCCGATACCAGTAATCCGCTTCCGGGTCCAGGCCCTGATATGTCACAATAAGAGGCTTTTGATAAAGGGTATACACATTGGTCCGCCAAGCCAGCGGAACGTCTGTCTCCGCAAAGGGAGACTGCAGCAGGAAGGACGGCAGCGGAATATCGAGGCAGGCGGGATCCTTTAGATATTCCGGTCTTTTTCCCAGCCGCTCCCAGCACCTGCCAAAGCTCTCAAAGCTGTCATAAAACCCGCCGGGACCGGGGTCGGTGCGATGCAGGAGCTCATAGACCGCGGCGCATTTTTCTTCTCCGGTTTCCAGGGATTTTATCCTCTTCAGGCAGGTCAGGATATAACGGGAATCATTGAGCGGCACGTTCAGAGAGTCCACATATGCCCCCCGTTCATATCCTGCCGCATGATGCCGGGTGACCGTGAGCTGCGCGCCGATATGCTCAAAGAGAAGATCCGCCAGTTCCTCAATCCGGGCGATCCATTCGATGCGGATTGGATTGGTTTTTGCACGCAGCAGGATCTCCTCTGCCTCTGCGAGGGCCTGGCCGACGTCCTCTTTTGTACCGGCGGAAAGCCTGCGGCAGGCCTCCTGCTCCAGATATTGCTCATACTGATACCGTTCTTTCTGATACCGGTCAAAATATGCACGGATCAGCCCCATCTCGAATCGGTAATTGCCTTCTGCGTAACGGCCCACACGCTGCTCGATGGCCGTCCACTGGTCAAAAGTCTGTTCAATTGCGGAATTGATTGCAATCGGGCCGCGCAGATTCTCTTCCTCCGCCAAAAAGCCTTGGGCGATTTCGTCCCGCAACCCCCAATCAATAAACAGACCGGCGTAATCCCGCAGAGTGGCGATCACCGGCGTGCTGCTGTCCCACTCCTGATCCAACCAGACAAATTTGTTGACATCATCATTAATCCCTTCTGAGTAAGAAATACTGCCAACAAAGCTGTCCTGATACAGATTATGGATATTTTTTTCATCAAGCGGCCGCGGATTGGTGCATTCCCGCCCCAGCGTCAGCGCCATCGCCATATCCCACTGGGGAACCGGGTATTGCGAACGCAGCATGTGAGTGATATCAGGATAATTCCGGATCGGATATCGGGCCGGAATCCGGCTGCGCAGGGCCTCCGCAGAATCCTTTTCCCATGGAGCGAACACGATACCGGTCAGCCAATCCGGCTGTTTATCCACCTCGGCATAAAACTCCTCCGTCCATTCTGTGGATGGAATCCCTGTTTGCGGAGAAATCCATATTTTCCCACAAGGATGCTGCCTGTGCAGCAGTTCTCCCGTCCACCGTGCACATGCGAACAGATCCTTCGGCCGCAAATCCCCCGGGTCTCCCCCAGGAATGAAGACATGATCGATGTAAGGGACTTTCCCGAACACTTCCCGGCGTTCCGCCTCTTCTCCAGCGATGACTTCTGAGCGGTTGAACTCCTTCTCCAAATACGGATACCAAACCCAGACGTCCGCGCCATAGGAATGAATGGTTTCTGAAAGGAAGCACATCATCTCAAGCTGATCATATTTCATCAGTGCTCTGCTCCCCGAATCGTCCGTGCGCGGCGGAAGGATTTCGATTCCGTTGGCCCCAAACAGCACCAGCTCTCGGATATACTGCTCATATGTCTCCCTGGTCCAGGCGTCATAGGCGTTCGTTTTCTGCCGGTAACCCAGCTGATGTCCGCGAATCGGGAAACGGGGCGTAAAAGTCTTCGCGAAACTCACCGGGAATTCCAGGACGTTCTCTCCCCACTTCATCATCCGCAGCAGGCGTCCAGCGCCGTACATACAGCCTCTGGGATCAGCGCCAACGGCGGCTGCCCTGCCGCCGTCGACAAGGATCCGGCAGCCCTCCGTTCCCGGCGCAGCGAGGGATTCTATCCCGTCTGCTAATTCCTCCGGTACGCTGCTGCCGATATAAAGATAGGGTCTTCCGGAAAGCGGTTCGTTTTCTACCGGCAGGCGGATTCCCGTCCGCTTTTCGATCTCCTCTGCCAGCACCCATGCCGCCTTCCGCTCAATTTGCGGCGCCGCTCCCGCTATCCAGATGTATGACTGCGAAAAATCTGTATATTTGCCCATTCTTCTCCCCCGTTTCCTACTCTATGTGCACTTTTACAACAAGTTTGAAAGATTCCGGCGCTTCCGCTATGCAACAGGGCTTATGTGCGTCCTGCGGAAAAAAGACGGCAAAATCCCCTGGGAAGAGAGTGAGCTTGACGCTATGCTCACCGTCCGCATAAAAACCGATGTCCTTTTGCTCATCAAAGGCTGTGACTCCGATCAGCTCCGGCGTCCTGGCCGCATAGATCACCTCGCTGTTCCGGATCACCAGCTGGATGTCGGCATATTTCCGGTGGGCTTCATACAGGACCTGGCCGGGTTCCTTCAGCTTCACCGAATTTGCGAAGGCGTAGATCTCCCGGCCGTCAATCTCAATATCCCCTTCTGACACTGCGGATAAATCCAACGTTTCCAGATAACGAAATGCTTTCCGGAAACTTTCGCTGAGTCCCTCATATTTTCTGATGTTATCGATGTGATCCATGATCATTGCTTCTGCACTCCTTACTGTATATTGTCTTTCCGGTATCGGTTCGGCGGCATTCCTTCAATTTTTTTAAACAGCCGGAAGAAGGTCGTGCGGTTTTCAAAGCCCACCGCTGTTCCGATCTCTTCAATCTTCATGTTGGTTTTTACGAGCAGCTCCTTGGCCTTGCTGATGCGAACCATGCTGATATATTCTGTAATGGTGATCCCCACCTTGCTTTTAAAGACCCGGGAGAGGTATTTCGGATTCATATTCACCCTCTGAGCAATTAAATCCAGATAGAGCATCTCACTGTAATGATTCGTGATATAGGAGAACACCTGGCTGATATTTTCATCCTCTGAAGCAGCCGTGCTTGTGATGTCAATACAATGCCCCAGAAAATTTTTAACGGCCTCCTCGGGATTTTTTGAGCGGTCCTCCAGCACGATCTGATCCCAATATTCCTCCGCTGCAATTTTAGGATCCAGATTGCACGCCAGCAGATAATCTGCCGCGATCGAATAAAGACGGATGAGGATCAGCCTCATGGTATCATAGTGGACGTTTTGAGCAGCGTTCGCCTGCAAGATCTCATCAACCGCAGCATAGAGTTCGTCTTTTTTTCCGGCACGCATAAGGTTATACAAACGGCTGATATCGTTCTGGACCAATACCGGACGATACTGCATTTTATCCGCCTCAAAATCAACCACTGAAAAATTCCCACTCTCTCTGTTCCGATAACTTTGGGACATCGCAGCGAAGGCCTGGGAAACCGTGACGGAAAAACCGCCGCTTTCCAGGGTAACCGCCTCTGAGATGCCGCATGAAATGTGGCAGTACCGAGAATCAAATTGGAATACCTCCCGAAGGCTCTCCAGCACATCCTGAAGCTCTGCCCTAGCGTCTGCATCGCCGTTAAAAAAGCTGACGAAACAGTTTGTATCATATTTTGTCAGATAACTCTGAAAACGGCTGTTCAGCAAAGCCAGCAGGGCCTGGGGAAGCGCCGCGTCAATTGCCTCCCTCTGGTTGTCGCTGAACTCTGCTGCATAGCTTTCCTGAAAGCGGAATTCCAAAACCATGCAGATCAGCCTTTCCTTTGCAAGGCCCGTCATCTTAAAGAAATACGGCTCCATCTGCATCAGAGGTGCCGTGGTGACGCCGCCGCGTACAAGCGCAATGGAGGAGTTCACATACTGCTCCATCAATTCCTGCTGTTCGCGCAAATTGCTTTCTGCCAGCCTCCAGTTTTTTACGGCAATGGAATTGTCCTTTTTCAGCAGCTCCATGCTGCTTAAGATGTCCTGAATCGGGTGGAACAGCTTGTTGGAGAAAAAAATCGTCAGGAGGAAAAACATCACCATCGTTCCCAGAAAAATCCCCAGCAGGTACTGATTGGTCTGATAAGCCGCATGTGTCAGGACGGAAGCGGG
>CAKXAF010000049.1:10771-11988 GCA_934869045.1 uncultured Nitrososphaerota archaeon
CATCTCGCTGATATCCTTCATACCACAGACAACGTAAGTTTTCCCATTGATTATGACGTTTTCCAGCATGACCGGCGTATCCGTTTTCATAATACGGCTGTTCAAATCCCTCAAATCCTCACGGGACACGGATTCGCCCAAAGTGTTGATTAGAGCGTTGCCCCATTGATCGGCGCAGAGAATCGACTGTCCCTCCAGCGTCAGATTATCCGTCATCATCTTTTTTACATATGAGGAATTGATTTCGACGGCCAAAGTCATCGTCTGCTGCTGTTTTTCCCAAGTGGCCACCAACGGAAGAACCCTTAACACGCTGAGAGAAGAATCCTTTCGGACCGTGTCCACTGCGTAATTAACAAATGCATTCTTCTCAGGCTGCCTGGTTTTCCAGTAATCAGAGGTGTAGTAGTCATGCTGATAAATACGGTCAAAATACACGCTGAATTCATAGGTGCCATCAGGGGTTATGACATGCTGGTCATTGCTGAAAAAATACACCTGATAGGCGTAATCCGACACCGATTGGTAAAATTCTCCCATCTGTTCAACCAAGGCGCCGATATTCCGGTAATCCGCAGGCGTATATTCTCCCATAGGCGGGATCTCCGAATACACGCTTATCCGGGAAAGAAATTTATAGGTGGCATTATGTACGCGCTGGATATACTGATCCATCAGGTTTACATCAATGCTCAGGGATTGCTCCACCTGCCGTTTGAGCCGATCTCTCTGTCTGGCTACCATGGAGGCATAGGTTACCGAGGAAACAACAACAAACACCAGGAAAAAGGTAAAAAACAATGCGAAAATTTGTTTGTATCTCAAAATAGAACCCTTCCGCTTTTTACCTATAAAACGCTCCATAATCATTTTCCTCTACACCTTACTTTGATTTATATTCTACAAACAAATCTCCGTAAAGTCAAGGTTTTCCAGGGCGCAGAACCGCACCCTGGAAAACCGTCGGCAGTTATTTCATTCTGCTGTAAGCGGCATTGTAGATTGTTTCCATCTCTTCAGCGCCCTGATCCTTTAGCTCCTGAACAAAGGCATCAAACTCGGAGACTGGACGGTCTCCAGTAATAAATTTGTCAATATTGGCATTGAATACAGTCAGCGTGTTGGCCTGGAGGGTAGCAAGTTCCTCTTGCTCCTCTTTGGTGAACAAAAGCACCATATCATCGCGCATATACTGGATTTTCCCTTCTGCTATCCCC
>CAKXAF010000050.1:0-1916 GCA_934869045.1 uncultured Nitrososphaerota archaeon
GCCTATAACCTTAAAAGTGTTACAAAGAATTTAGAGATGCTGGTGGACAGTCTCACCCAGGCAGAAGAATCCGGCAGCTTAGATGCTTTGTCCTCCTTTCTGGAAAGAAAAGCGGAACTTTTGGAATTCGATTCCATCCATATCATTCATTTGGACAAAACGGTTTTTCCGCCTTCTTCTTTTGCCAATAGCCTCCACCAATTGAACGGTATTCAGCAATCGTTCCAAGGCAGCGGCGGTGTTTCTTTTTTAGACCAGCAAAGCCTCCTGTATTCCGTTCCAATATGGAAAGGGAGCCGCGTTGTCGGAGTGCTGACCGGTATCCGGGGACGCGATAAAATGCAGAAATTCATCCAGCCCCGCAGCTTTTCCGGAGAGGGCCTTACATGTATTACAGATACCTCAGGAGAGGTTATTATCTCCCCAACGAATCTGGATCCGTTTTTGCAGCTGGATGACATTTTCCAGGAAGATGCTGAAGAAAATCCGGATGTCGTCTCCAGCATCAATCAAATGCGGGAAAACATGAAATCCCATAAAAGCGGTGTCTTTACTTTTACAGCGGTAAATAACAAGGAATGGTCCTCTCCTATAATCCTCTGGACAGCTATGACTGGGTTCTGCTGACTCTCGTCCCAGCCGATCTGATCTCTCATCAGACCAGCCGCTATATCAGCCAGACCTTTTTGATCACGGGTGCAATCATCCTGCTGTTCGCGTCTATTCTGGCCGTTATGTTCCAAATGTTCCGCAGCCATTTTCGCTATGTGGAACGAATTGCCTTTGTGGACAGTGTCACCGGCGAGATGAATAACGCCGCATTTCAGGTGGCCTGCTCAGATTTACTTCAGGCTGCTCCACCGAATACGTATACGGTCGTTCTGCTGAATCTCAAAAATTTCAAGCTGATTAATGAAGAGTTCGGTACCAGCCAGGGGGACGATATCCTCCGGCATATCATGCGGGTGCTGACCCGCCATATTGCGGACGGGGAGCTGGCAACGCGAGCCCATGCGGACAGTTTCTTTCTATGTCTGAAAGAAAAAGACGCCGCGGTGATTCAGCAGCGGCTCCACGAAATCATTCTGGACATCAACGCGTTTAACCAGAACCGTCAGGAACCCTACTATCTGACAGTCCAGCAGGGGGCCTACACAGTAGACGATCCCAAGCTGGAGGTCACAATTATCCAGGACCGTGCCATGACTGCCTGTCGTACCCGTTCCGCAGTGGAAGATGGTTTCTGCATCTTTTATGATATTGCCTTCACCAAGCGCTTGCAAAAAGAGCAGGAATTAAACGGACTGTTCGGAAAATCTCTGCAAAACGGTGATTTCCAAGTTTTCCTGCAGCCCAAGGTCTGGGCGGACAGCGGCAGAACCGGCGGTGCGGAGGCCCTTGTCCGCTGGATCCATCCGCAGCGCGGCATGATCTACCCATCGGATTTTGTCCCGCTGTTTGAAAAGAACGGAAAAATCTGCCGGCTGGACCTGTATATTTTCGAGGAGGTCTGCCGCACGCTCCGGCGGTGGCTTGATACGGGAGCGGAGCCTTTCTCCATATCGGTAAATCTTTCCCGTCAGCATTTCCGAAGCGCCGATTGCCTGATCCCGTTTTACAAAATCGCGCAGAAGTACCGGAGCCCGCCAAAAACCATTGAACTGGAGCTTACAGAGTCTATCTTCTTTGATGATTCCTCCATCCAAAATATAAAGCTGCAGATTCAGAAGATGCATGCAATGGGCTTTCTGTGTTCTCTGGACGACTTTGGGATAGGCTATTCGTCTCTGGGCCTTTTGATGGAATTTGACGTTGACGTCATCAAGCTGGACCGCGGCTTTTTCCTCAACATCCAGCAGGTCAAAGCCCGGAAGACCATCGCTTCAATACTCAACCTTGCCCGGGAGCTCGGAGCC
>CAKXAF010000050.1:1926-4826 GCA_934869045.1 uncultured Nitrososphaerota archaeon
CCTCCGAACAGGTAGAATTTCTGCAGAAGGTGAACTGCGACCTGATACAGGGTTATTTTTACTCCAAGCCCCTTCCCATACCGGAGTTTGAAAAATGGACCCAAAACCAGCTGAAACATCCCCTGCTTCCTTAAATTATCAAAAAGCAAGCCGCTGTTCTTTTCGAACAGCGGCTTGCTTTTTAAATCTCGTCCAGACTCTCCCCTATCCGGGCTAAACGGCGCGGAGTCGTCCCGTATACCTTCGAAAACGCCCGCCGAAAGGTCCGTACAGTCGCGTATCCGACCATTTCGGAAAGCTCGTCGATTCCAACGTCCTGTTGATCCAAAATCAGCTTGGCGCTGCGGATCCGCACCTCGTTGATGTAGTCCAGCAGTCCCGTCCCGGTCTCGCTGCGGAATACCCGGGAAAGATATTTGGGGTTGCGGTCCAGCGCATCCGCAATGCTGCCGATATTAAGACTGCAGTCCTGGTAATGCTCCTGTACGAATTGCTGAACCTGCACGACAAGTCCACCGCCGGCGCCCTCGTTTTGTAAGCGGATGGCGTGGCAGATAAAAGCCAGCAGATTCAGAAAGCTGTCTTTCAAAGTTTCCTGTTCCGCAGCGAGAAACAACGTCTGGATTTTTCGCGCCAGCTGATTTTGCAGCTCCTCTTCCATTAAGAATTCCCCACAAGCCGCCATAATAGCACTGTAAGAATCGTAAATCATAATCCGTTTCGCAGAAAACGACATGCCCGCCTGGCTGGCAAATTTCTCAAAAATCTTATCAACCAGTAATCGGGCCCCATCGTGATCGCCGTTCTGCACTACGCAGACCAATTCCCGCTGATAAAACTCCTTCTGTGTTTCCCCCAACTCTTCCCTACCGGAAAAATCCGCCGCCAACGTTACTCCGTATCCGCCCAGGATGCTCTTATACTCCAGAACGTCCTGCACCTCCCGATAAAGCAGGTGCAGTTCGCCGAAATTGTCCGTTATCCCGCTCACCGCGCAAATGACCGGTACAGAAAACTCGTCCATGAAAAGGTTGCAGGTGGCATCTAGTATTTCCCGTTCCTTTTGACTCCAAGCCTCCTCCCCCTCCGGCGTCAACAGCAGCAGATACAGCAGCAGCTCCCCATCTTCCGTCCTTCCATAGTCCACGCCCCCGCCAATGGAGACAATCTTCTCAGCGAATACGTTGTCTACGCAAAACAGATAGGTGTTCCGAAACTGGTTCACCGATGTCATGTCCTCTGGGAGCTGCACGCTGTCCGTATCGATAGAAAAGGCCAGCAGAAGAAATCGCCTGCCCGCTTTCTCCGGAAAGTATTCCTCCGCACCGGCAAATTTGTAGTTGTTCTGCCGCCCCCGGAGACAGGCGCGCAGATACTGAGCACGAAGCTGGACGGTCTGGTCCGACAGCCGCTGGCGCATATCCCGGTTTTCCAGATTCAGAGAGTTATAGGTTGATTTTATCCATTCAAATTCATTCTCTGTCCCAGGACGGCGGCCGATGAGCCCGACCAAGCTCTTAACCGGATGGTAATTCACCCGTGTCAGCAGCACTACCAGCACAACCCCGAGGATCAGCGCCGCCAGAATGCATCCCGCAAAGACCAGCCGGTAGGAGTGCAGTACGCCGTAATAGATCGACTCCGGCGCCAAAACGGTATAATACCAGGGACTGGCATCCGACCCTACCGTGGTGCAGATATACTCCTCCTGTGCCGCAGCCAGCGGGTAGGAATCCTTCTGCAGGACCGGACGGACGCCAGTCAGGTCAATGGTTTCATCGGAGCACCAGACCTCTTGGCCATCCGGGGCGGATATCATCAACAGCCGGCTTTCCAGCGGCGCAGCAAGCCGCCTCACTGTACTCAGCGGAATGGATACAAAGATATTGATCGGCTCATAGGATCCGGAAATCGTATTGCAGTAGACCAGATGCGGCTCCGCACTGTCGGCGGAAAACGCCGGGGAGATCAAAAACTGATTGCTGTACCGGGCGGACACCTGTCCCATCCACTCTTTTCTCCCAGCGTCCGATCCCGCCTCCTTATGGCGCATATAAAGGAAGTCGGGCGAATTCGCCGTCGCCTGGGTGATGATATAGTCTTTTTCGGTATAGTAAATCATCACGCACAGCTCGCTGTCCAGCGACTTCACATAGGCCTGCAGCTCCTTGAGAAACTCCGACGCATTGGAGCGGAAATAGACGTCATTTTTCTGATAGGACCGGCGGGACTGCAGAAACCGCGGGCTGTTGAAAATGTACTGATAGGTGCTTTTCAGCTCGGATACCCGGCTGTCGATGTTCTCCTGAAGGTTCACAAGCATCAGATTGTTCGTGGAAGAGATCTCTCCCCGGATCAGCTTCGTGGTATTCATCCCGTGGTACACAAAACAGCACACCGGAATCACCAGCACCAAGCTGTAGGAAATCAGCCACTGTAACACCACGCTCTTCCGCATCAGCCCTATTTTCAAAGCAACTACCTCCTGCAGGCCAGCATCTCCTTTCAGCCGTCAGGCAGCGCTGAAAGGAGTGTCTTTATTATAGAATAAAACCGTTTTTATTACAATCGAATTCTTGTGACAATTTGGCCGTTTCTGACAAAAGGATACATTTTCCAGGACGTTTTTCTGCGGAATGTACCTTATTTTCACGAAAGTGCCCTTTTGGTCCCTTTACATGCGGCCGCAAATACGTTATTCTGGCAGTATCCAGTAAGGACACATATCCCTGGAAACAACAGACAGGAGGAAACGACTCATATGAAAAAGCTGCTTGCAATGTCCATTACCCTCGCTCTCGTAGTCAGCATGTTTTCTGCCTGCGGCGATAACGCCGCAAACTCTTCCGAAGGCGCCTCTTCTTCATCTGGTTCTTCATCCAGCGGCAGTTCTTCCCAAG
>CAKXAF010000050.1:4836-7504 GCA_934869045.1 uncultured Nitrososphaerota archaeon
TGCCAGCTCCGGCACAGAAGCTGTGGGCATCACCTATCCGTTGGAGGGCAATCCCAAGCTGACCCTGGTGGCCTCTGAAAACGCCTATGTTTTAAACAGCTATGCCACTTGGCAGGAGACCCCTTTCATCGAAGCCTGGGCTGAACAGACCGGCGTTGACCTGGAAGCCTCCTTTGTTTCTGATTTTTCCGTCTATCTGGCTTCCGGTGATTATGCGGACATCATCGTCTATGGCTGGAACGGCTACAGCGGCGGCGCGGCCAAAGCCATCAGCGACGGAATCATCATCGGGATTGAAGATTATGTTGAGGAATTTGCACCGGATTATTGGAAAGTACTCAATTCAGATCCCAACTATTTGAAAGGCACCATGACCTCCGCCGGTAATATGGTAGGCTTTTACAATGTTCGGACCGAACCTGCTCGGATTTCCTGGGGAGCCTATACTCGAGGCGACTGGCTGGAAGATCTGAATATGGAGGTTCCAACCACAATCGATGAGTTCACGGCCATGTTAAATGCCTTTAAAGAGGAAAAAGACGCTTCCATTCCTTTCGGTGCAACGCTGGGCACTCTGCAAGGGATGGGAGGCAACGGAATTTTAACTTCCGCATTCGGGCTGGCAAGGACCGATTATTATCAGTTTAATGGAACCATTCATTACGGGCCTTTTGAAGATTCCTATAAAACTCATCTTCGAGGCGGCTGTCCTTGGGGCATTTCAGAAACCCGACCGGCACGCGGTCCACGTTCCCAATGATGATCTCCGGCGTAATGTTGGCCCATTCCGGGGCAATATCGAAGGACACCTCTCCGCCCGATGTATTGATAATGCGGGTTTTGATGGTCAGCGTATCGCCTTCAATGGTAAAGTCAAGGATACGCTGATAGTATGCATCTCCAACCTGTCTGATCTCTGCCACCACGGACAGTGAAGTAATAGTTCCATTGCCCCGTGTGTCGTTCACGGCGCACCGTGTCTGATCGATCACTGCAACATACACGCCACCACCTGTCACATAGGGAACGAGAAATTTTCCGCCCTTTCCCAGTGCCTGGGATGTGATCTGCTTGATACTATCCCAAACAGGGGAAAGCGTATCTGAAATAAATGCGCTGCGTTGGCTCTTTCCGTCGTTGGCATCTGTAATAATCATATTGCAGTCGTTGATCGCCTTGTTTGCCAGCGACCCGGAAAAGATGGCGGTAAAGTTGATACTGCCAGCATCCTCATATCGCCGTTTATATTCGTCAGACTTACTGTTTCGACGCAGCGTTGCTTGTCAAAACGTCAAACAAGGATCGATACAAAATACACGTGGCGGATTTGTCTCCCAGCGGTCACGAACTTTTGGGGAAGATTCGTGACACGAAGCAATGGGGAGCTGTAAAAAAGGCCACTGCCGCCATTCGGGATTACTCGCTTTCCGCACTCTCTGCCATAGCCGAGGGAGTTACCTCCGCAGCAATCAGTGCATATTTTTCGAAGACCTCTTGAACATCCGCTCAACCGCTTTTCTGCTGCACGCTTTCAACTCTACACCAGTTGGAGGCGTGTATCTTTTTTCCTCCATAAAGCACAGCAGGACGTTCACCGTCAGCCGACTGACGAACCATCCAACCGCACACACGGCGGAAAGACCGCCTAAGAGAATACAGGCCATTTTCATTTCCTCCCTCCTTCCTCCCGCGCATAGACAGGCGGGGTGTGTAATTCTTACGCAAAACGTAAGTTAGCTTGCAAAAAAAATTTGCCTGGCTTCCTCCGGCGTATCGCAAAGGATTGTCGCCATGTTAGACAGCACAAAATACGGAATCTTTTCCGGCTTTTTCAGGTATGTAGCCAGCGTGTTTCGGTCAATGCTGAGCTTTTGAGAAAGGGCCCCTATGGAAAAATTCTTTTCGCCCATCTTTCCGCGGACCTTTGCCACATCAACGTGATACATCCTTTCACCTCCAAACTTACGTATCTCGTAAGTTTATAATAGCATGTCTGATTTCTTTTGTCAATACGTTTTGCGAAAGTTTTTTTGCTTTTTTACGAAAAACTATTGCATTACGCAAGAAATCATGCTATTATACAAATGAAGGGAGAATCAGCCATGGAACTTTCAGAAATCCTCAAAGCCCGCAGAAAAGAGCTGGGTTTGACGCTGCTGGAAATCGCAAGAAAAGTAGGCGTTTCAGAAGCAACTGTCCAACGCTGGGAGAGCGGTGAAATAAAAACAATGCGTCACGGTCGAATTGTAAAGCTGGCAGAAGTTCTAGAACTGTCTCCGGCTCAATTGATGGGCTGGGAAGACAAGGCCCCGGCTGATGATTACTCCAAAATCCCCAACGTCCTGCCACTACCCAAAATCATCAAAAAAGTCCCCCTGTACGACGGCATCGCCTGCGGCGACCCACGCTATGCCGATCCGCAAGAGGTGGATATGATGGAATTGCCCGATGGAATTAAGGCAGATTTTGCTGTTCGTTGCCACGGTGATAGCATGATTAATGCTTACATTCGGGATGGGGATATTGTCTACATTCGTCAGCAGGAGGACGTGAACGATGGAGAGATTGCCGCTGTCCTCATCGATGATGACGCCACCTTGAAAAAAGTGTATCATAAGCCTAATGGCGTTGTCCTCATGCCCGCCAACCCAGATTTTGATCCGCTTAT
>CAKXAF010000050.1:7514-11700 GCA_934869045.1 uncultured Nitrososphaerota archaeon
TATCTATACAGCGGAGGACTGCGTGAACATCCGCATCATGGGCAAGGCCGTGGCTTGTTTGAGCAAGGTGAAATAAAAAGGAGTGGCATCATGGGCGATGAACTGCTGGAATACGCCGAATTCCCCATGGTGCAGTTAGCCAATGTTTATAATGTACCAATGGATTTGATTAAATGGCGGTATGAGCAGATGAAAATATAAAACCCGCCCAGCCAAGTGGCCGGACGGGCAAGGGAAATTGAGATTTAGAGATGCAATTCGGCTTTAAGTGCGGATTGCAGCACAGCAGAAACATTGATACCAGCCTTTTCCGCTTCGGCGTTGAGCCAGGATGGAAGGGAGACATTACGTCGCACCGTTCGCATATCGTTTCTGCGCCGGTACTCTGCAAAGTCTACGTCAACTAACGTGACAACGTCTCCATCCTCTTTGGCAACCTCGGCCAAGGCCGTGGGCTTCGGGATTGGCTCCTTTTCATCCTCCATATCGATGCCCATCAATCCGATGGCATCCCGAGCCATTTCCATTGCGTCGACGTAGTTTTCCCCTTGGGTGTTGATCCCAAAATCAGGGACAAAAACAACAATATGGCTTTCTCCCTTACTCATAATGATGGGGTATGCTGCTTTCATGGTATTTCCTCCTATCTATCACATATCGCGCAGAGAGGGGCCTATTTCAGCCCCCGCCGCTTGATGATTGCCTGCGCCAATTTTTCATCGGTTTCACGGTGCCGGACGATGCTTTCACGTTCCGTCCCCTTCACATATAGGTCGTGATTGGCTCCGTGCCGTTTGAATTTCCAACCGTTTTTTTCCAAAAGCTCAATCAGATCTTTTGTCTTCATTTCTTAACCTCCCAACAATTATATTATACACACTTTTTGTGTATTTGTCAAGAGGTTTTGAAAAAAATGTGTATTTATTGCGCAAAAAATCCCGCCCCGGTGTTGGCGCACCAGAGCGGGAACCGCAAGCCTTAAACCAGTACGAATAAAGCCTTTGCAAGAATATTGTACCACCTCCTGGGCCAATTTGCAAGGGCTTGGGAGGTGTTTTTTTGAAGTTTCCAAACGGATATGGAAGCGTTACAAAGCTGTCCGGAAAAAGGAGAAATCCTTACATGGTCAGGATCACCATTGGGTTTGACGAGGACACGCTGAAACCAGTTCGGAAAATTCTGGGATATTATCCGAAACGATCTGACGCTATTACCGCGCTGGCGAAATTTAACGAAGATCCATATGATTTAAGCGGACATGCCTACACACTCGCGGAAGTCTATAAACTTTGGTCTGATCAATACTTCCAAAACATTTCCGATAGTGCAAAAAGGAACCATGTTGCCGCTTTCAAGTCATGGCTCCCGCTGCACGATATGGCAATTAAGGAGATCAAGCTGATTCACTGGCAAAAAGCCATAAACGAGAGTGGGAAAAGCGTATCAGGCAAGATGAGAATGAAAAATCTTGCCAGTTTGTTATGTGAGTATGCCATCCGACACGAAATCATTGAAAAAGATTATTCCAGCTATATTGACCTGGGCGGGCAAGTAAAGGTTGAAAATCCGCACAAGCCATTCACGAACGAAGAAATAGAGAAGCTATGGGCAAATCTAGGAACCATCGCCTATATCGACACCATTCTCATTTTAATTTACACCGGCTTGCGTGCCGGGGAGCTTCTGTCCATTCGGAAAGAAAATGTCCATCTGGAAGAAAAATATATGATAGGCGGAAGTAAAACAAACGCCGGGAAAAACAGAATCATTCCTATAAATGAAAAGATACTCCCATTCATTCAGACAAGATATCAGACATCAGATAAGTTCCTAATTGAGCCTGTTATCTCTTATAGCATATATGTGAATCGTTTTTCTTCCGTTATGGATCAGTTAGGCATGAGCCACCGAACCCACGACGGGCGGCACACATTTGCCAGCTTGATGGATACAGCCGGTGCCAATGACAAGGCAATCAAAACTATCATGGGGCACTCTGGCGGTGATATTACCAGCAAGGTATATATTCACAAATCCCTCCCGGAATTATTGGAGAACGTAAACCTTATATAAACTAAAGTTTTAGGCCTTGATTTTGTTGGCAACGTGTTACCAACGATGCATGAAAATTGCTGAATTTAAAGAAATTCAAATTTGACAAAGTCCCATTTTTACTGGGTTTTTCAGACTTCTTCATCACAATTTATTGTGCTTAGTTTCCGGTGGTGAAGCTGGGCTACCGCACCTTTCAGGTGGACACCGCCTGTGTACCGGATATTCTCCTCTTTGCCGGGCTGCGCTTTACCGTCTGCGGCGGACTGTACGTCCTGCTGTACAGCCTGTCCCAGCGCCGTTTTTCGGTTCCTGCCTCCAGCACCTGGCCTTCGGTACTGTGGTTAGGGCTCTTCTCTATCGTCCTGCACTACTCCTTCACCTACATCGGCCTGGCTATGAACGGTGGGGCTAAAACTGCCATTGTCAAGCAGCTGGGGACTCTCTTCGCCGTCTGCTTCGGTTTCCTGTTCCAGCGGGGCGAGCGGTTCAGTTGGCGCAAATGCGCCGGCGGTGTGCTGGGATTTGCCAGTATCCTGCTTATAAATCTGGACGGTGGTCTTTCCTTTCATTTTAATATTGGGGAATTTCTGGTCATGCTGGCCTCTTTCTGCACCGTGGCCGCCGGAGCCGCTGGAAAAAGGGCTTATCAGGATCATTCGCCGGTACTTCTCACCGCCTACGCCCAACTCTCTGGCGGACTGCTTCTGCTGGCCGCGGGCTTCCTCAGCGGCGGCCGGATCACCCCTACCGGCTGGGAAGCCGCGGGAATTTTCGCCTATCTGTGCGCAGCCTCGCTGATTGCCTACGCTCTCTGGAACACTCTTTTAAAATTTCAGAACCTCTCAGACCTGTTCCTGATCAAATTCACCGAAACACTTTTTGCGGCCGTTTTCTCCGCAATGCTGTTGGGCGAGGACATTTTCCGCTTCACCTATCTTGGTTCCTTTGTCCTCATTTGCCTGGGAATCGCACTCAACAAACTGACCGTCCCGGCGTCCCGCCGGAAAAAGGAGGACTCCCCTTGAGAAAACAGATCGTCTTTACCGCCCCGGGAAGGGCAGAACTGCTGGAAACACCCCTCCCTGCCGCCGCTCCGGACAGCGTCACTGTTTCCATGGAATATACCGTCATCAGCAGCGGCACCGAAAAAGCCGCGCTTCTGGATCTGCCCAACTCCCCCGGCGGTCCCTTTCCCCGCTGTGAGGGATACTGCGGTGTGGGAATCGTCGCCGAGGCAGGACCGGCCACGGATATCTCCCCCGGAAGCCGGGTCCTGGTCTACCACGGCGTCCACAGCAACTGGAACATTGTCCCCGCCGCCAATGTCACGGCGGTGCTGGACAGCACCCTTCCTTCCCTGGACGCGGCCTTTGTCATTCTCGCCTCCATGGGCTTGGGCGGAGTGCGGAAAGCCCGGCTGGAGGTCGGCGAGTCCGCTATGGTCATGGGGTTGGGGCTGCTTGGTATGTTCGCCGTGCAGTTTTGCCGTCTGAACGGAGCCTACCCTGTCATTGCAGCCGACCCCAATCCAAAACGACGCGAACTGGCTCTCCAGCTGGGCGCCGATGCCGCTCTGGACCCCCTGGCCTCAGATTTCACGGAACAGACCTGCTCCCTGACCAGTGGGAAAGGAGTCTCTGCCACCATAGAGGTGAGCGGCTCTTCAGCTGCTATGTGCCAGGCTTTGAACTGTGCAGCCTTTCAGGGAAGGATCGTCCTGCTGGGCTGCACCCGGATTTCCGACTGCGCGGTAGATTACTACCGCCAGATCCACAAGCCCGGAATCGAACTGATCGGCGCCCACAATTTCGTCCGTCCCAAATGCGAATCCTACCCGCACCACTGGACGCACCAGGACGACTGCGCCGCTATCCTCCGGCTGCTCAGCGCCGGCCGTATCCAGGCATCCCCCCTCTGTTCTGCCGTGGAATCCCCTTTCCAGGCCCCGGAAATCTATACCCGCCTGGCGAAGGATCCCAGCTTTCCCCTGGGAGTGGTCTTCGATTGGCGGCTTCCTCTTTCCTAAAAAACGGCGCTTCCCTTTGTGGGAAGCGCCGCACCTTTTTACCTGTTCAGCACCCATACGCCATAATTCAAATATGCTGCAAAAAGAAGCCAGATCAAATATGGC
>CAKXAF010000050.1:11710-11956 GCA_934869045.1 uncultured Nitrososphaerota archaeon
GTGCTGCAGCCCGGTCGGCTTTCCAAAACAACCAGGTCATCGCGGCGACAAGCACCCACAGCCCCACCAGCCATCCCAAGGAAAGCAAATATGCTCCCCGGTTAAAAAATAGCAGCGGCCAGCAAAAATTGACGCCCAGCTGGATCCAATAAACTGTCAACGGCAGCAGCACTTCTTGTCCGGAACGCCTCACCCGTGCCGCACCGAGTCCCATCAGAAGGTAAAGGACCGTCCACACCACCGGAA
>CAKXAF010000051.1 GCA_934869045.1 uncultured Nitrososphaerota archaeon
ATCCCAGACTCCGGCTCCCGCGCCGGCCCCCATGCCCCCGGCGGATGACGGGAACACGGTCATCGATGACGGCAGCAGGCCCGAATCCGGTGCGTTTCTCCGCTATGTGGGGAATTTCCGCAATCCGCAGACCGGCAGCTGCCCCCCTGCCCTGATCGATATCCGCATCCACGACGGCGCTTTCAGCATCGGCCGGTTCGACGTGTCCAAGGGTTATCAGCAGTCGGACTTCGAGTTTGCCGCGGACATCAACGCGGTCAGCCGCTTTCATGCCCGGATCGAGGAACGGAACGGCGCTTACGTCCTGATCCACCTGGGTTCCCAGGCCGGAACCTATGTCAATGGCCAGCCTCTGGCCGCCAACGTCCCCGTGCCGCTGAAAAACGGCGACCGGGTGAGTTTTTCCGCCAAAGGCGTCGATTATCTCTTCACCGCACAATAAGACAGGAGGCAGCTCCGTGAGCAACCAACCGGAAACCGGCCGCATCCGGCCCGGAGAGGTGCTGGACGGCACATACCGGATCGAATGCGAAATCGGCAGCGGCGGCGGCGGGATCATCTACCGTGCCGAGCACCTGAAACTCCACAACCAGGTGGTCGTCAAGCAGATGAAATCCATTGTCCGCGGCAAGATCCAGGACAGCGCCGAGGCCGACATTCTCAAAAATCTCAAGCATACATACCTCCCTATTCTTTACAACTTCCTCGAAATCGGCGGGGAGGTCTATACCGTTATGGACTTCATCCCCGGGAAAAATTTCGCCCAGCTTCTGAACAGCGGCCGCCGTTTTTCCCGAAAGGAGGTCGTCAAGTGGGGTGGTCAGCTCTGTGAAGCGCTTCAGTACCTCCACCGGCAGAAGCCGCCCATCCTCCACTGCGACATCAAACCGGCCAACGTCATGCTGACTCCGGATGGGGACATCTGTCTCATCGATTTCAACATCTCCCGTGCCCTGCGCCCCGGCGAGAATACCGCCCTGGGGACCAGTGAAGGCTATTCTCCTCCGGAACAGTACCGCCACCGCCCCGGGAGCGTCACCGTTCCACCCGCGCCGCCTCCTGTTTCTCCGGATCCTGCGACGCAGTACGGCGGCCCCGCCGCACCCTCCGGCTCAAGCCCAGGATCCCGGGGCAACGGTATTCACGGTTCCGGCCGGACCAGATCCCGGAGCGACGCAGATCAGCCCGGAGGATCCCGGGGCCACTGTCTATGGCGGCCCCGTTGCCCCGCTGATACCTGAACCGTCCTCTATTCCGGCCCCAGCCGCAGTGCTGACCGTACAGTCGGACATCTACAGCCTGGGCGCAACCCTGTACCATCTTGCCTCCGGAACAAAGCCCAACTCCGCCCTTTACGGCGCGTCCCCGCTGGACCCGCAGAAAAGCGGCCTGGGGGAAGGACTCTGCTACATCATCAACAAGGCCATGGAACCAGACCCCAAAAAGCGCTTTCAATCGGCCGAAGAAATGCTCCGGGCCTTCCAGAACATTCATAAGTTCGAGCGCGCCTACCGGGCCCACCGGGCCAAAGAAACGGCGGCTGTGATCCTGCTTACCGCAGCCTTTGCCGCCTGCGCCCTCTGCACCATCGACGGCTGGAACCGGATGGGCGCCGAAAAGCTGGATCGGTACTTCTCCACAGTAGACGCCGGGCTCTCCGACGTAACCGAAGGGAATTACGACAGCGCCCTCCTCTGTGCCGATCAGGCTGCCGCTCTTTTCAGCACCCGGATCGACGCTTACTATTTGAAGGCGCTGGCCATCTACCAACAGGGGGATCCGGAAGCCTGCATCGCCTACATCGACTCGATCCGCTATCTGCCCTTTGAGCTGGAAAACGAGTCGGACGATACCCGCCGCGCCAATCTGGACTTCATCTGCGGCAATGCTTTTTTTGATCTGGAAAATTACGAGGAAGCCGCCGCCAGCTACCAGAAGGCGGTGCAGCGCAGCGAAGCAAACCCGGATTATTACCGGGATTTCGCCATTTCCCTGGCAAAAATCGGAAACCTGGACCGGGCGCAGCAGGTGGTGGACGCCGCCCGGGAGCGCGGGGTCGATTCCCTGAGCATCCAGCTGGCGGAAGGGGAAATTGCTCTGGCCTCCGGCGACACGGACACGGCCCGGGCGGATTTTCTCACGGTCTTTGAGCAGACGGACAGCTCCACCCTGATCGAGCGCACCGCCCTTTCCCTCAACAGCATCTTTGCCTCTGGCGGGGACGCCGCCTCCCAGGTTTCAATTCTAGAAAAGGCGCTGGAACGGCTGCCCCTGGAAAGGAACCTGGCTGTCACCGAGGCGCTGGGCGGGGTTTACGCGTCCCTGTCCGCCGCGTCAGCCGGCGCGGAAGCCGCCGCCTACGGGGACAAAGCCCTCTCCTGTTTCCAAAGCCTGCTGCAGAAGGGCTACACCCGCTTCTACATCATCAACAACATCGCCATTCTCTATCACAATCTGGGCCGCTACGCCGAGTGTGAGGAGACCCTGGCCGGCATGCAGGAAAAATATCCCGACGACTACCGGGTCTACATGCAGTTTGCCTTTCTCTACGCCGACGTGGAGGCGCAAAAGGCCAACGCAGACCGGGATTACCGAAAATTTTTTAAAAACGCAGGCCTTGCCTTCGAAAAATACGGCAGTTCCAAGGAGCAGGACCTTCAGATGCAAATGCTGGAGGAACTGGACAGCGAGCTCCGGGCAGGCGGCTGGGCGGATTAAGGAGGATGCAGTATGGGATGGAGTCAATGGACCGCCGGAAGCCTTCTTTTTTACGGCGGAATCGCCGGAATGGCCATCGTCCTGGCGACCGCAGTTATCGTCTCCCTCTGCCTGCGGCACTCGGGCAGGAAGATCAAAAACCGTCTGGAAGCTTTTTACCGGGATAACAGCGGCGGACGCTGACGGCAGGAGGAATCGACTTGAAGAAAAAGGTATTAGTGATTTCGGCGCTGACCGCCTTAGCGGTGATCGCCATCGCGGCAGCCACCATTACGGCCTTGACTGCCGGACGCCGGACCGCCCGGGAGCAGCTGGCCCTGGGCGACCGCTTCCTGGAAGAAATGGATTATGAAAACGCCATTCTGGCCTACACCCGCGCCATCGAGGCGGATCCCAAGAACGCCCAGGCCTATTACGGGCTGGGCGCCGCCAATCTGGGCGCGGAAAGCCCGGAAAACGCGGAAGCCGCATTCCTGCAGTCCCTGAACCTGGATCCTGCAGGCGTTGACGCTTACCTCTCCCTGGCGGATCTCTATCTGCGGAGCGACCGGCTGGAGGAGGCGGCCGAGCTGCTGGACAGGGCCGTCAATCAAACGGACGACGCGGAAATCCAGGAGCTGAACAGCCAAACCAAACCCCAGCCGCCCACCTTCTCCCTGGAACCCGGCAGCTATGACGCCTATCAGTTGGTGGAAATCCTCCCCTCCGGCGAAGGGGACAGCATCTATTACACCCTGGACGGCACAGATCCCACCCAGGAATCTGCTCTTTATACCGAGCCCCTGGTGCTTCCCAGCGGCAAAACGGAAATCCGGGCCGCTGCTGTAAACGGCCTGGGTTACCAAAGCGCCGCAGCGTCAGCAGAATACACCGTTACCGCCGTCCCCAAAGAGCTGACCTTCGCCGACCCGGAGATGGAACGCTACGTCCGTAGCCAGCTGGAACTTTCCTACAGCGCCCCCATCTATGATGAGGACGCCGCCCGGATCCGCCGCATTGCCATCACCGGCAGCAGCTACCCGGACGGCTCCAGCGTCCGCTTCACAGAGCAGGAGTACCAGATCCGTTCCGGCTCCTTCTACACCAACGAGGGAACCCTGGGGACTCTCCGCGACCTGCAGTATATGCCCTTCCTTGAAGAAGTGGCCATCGCCTTTCAGGAAGACCTGAGCCTCACTGGAATCGGCGGACACCCGCGGCTTTCTTCCGTCTCGCTGATCCATAACGGCATCACCTCCATCAGCGCCCTGCGGGATCTCCCGGCGCTGGCCCAACTTTGCCTGGGCTGGAACAACATCTCCGATATCTCCGGCCTCTCGGCCTTCACCGGACTCACCTCTCTGGGCGTCTGGGGAAACCGGATCTCCGATCTCTCCCCAATCTCTGCGCTGCAAAAGCTCACCTACCTGGATTTTTCGGACAACAGCGTGACCGATCTCTCCCCGGTTGCCGGACTTCCGGAGCTGGAGGAACTGTGGATGTACGGAAACCGGGTCTCCGACCTGTCCGCTGTAGCCCAGCTCCCGTCCATCCGGGTGCTGATGCTCCGGGACAACCCCGCCGCGGATTACGCGCCGGTCCGGCAGATTTACCCCCGCCTTACACGGCTTGACGTAAACGTGCGAAATATGGAATAAGGAGGACCGCGTGGCATGAATATCCTGACAATCGTAAAATTCAGCGTGGCCGGCGCCGCGCTCATCACCGCAGTGGTCTTCTTCCTGCTGGACCTTCGGAAAAAGAAAGGCTTTTCCATGACGAAAGCGCTGTGCATTGCTGCTGCCGCCGCCGCACTGGCGGTTTCCGGCGTAACCGGCTACCGGCTGCTCCGGGACCAGAAAACCAGCGCCAAGCAAAACTATATGTCCTGCCTGCTTATGGATATGCAGGACTACTCCCAGGCCCGGAGCCTGGCAGAGCAGGCCTACAGCCGGAACGAAAATCCCCAGTCTGCCAACCTGATTCTGCTCTCTCTCTGCTGGCAGGGCCGGTATGAGATCTGCGCCGATGAAGCGCGGAGTTACCTGAAAAACCACAAAAATGACATGGCTTCCCAGATCTACGGCCTCTGCACCGAGGTCCGGGATGGTTCCGAGATCAAGGAAAGCCAACTTCTCCTCTTCTTAAGCCAGGTGCGGGATTCCCTGGGCCTCTCGCAAAAAGACAAGGAACATGCCGCCAGCCTGGTCAACGTCCAGCGGGCGATCTCCCTGGACTTCTCCATTGATTCCGTGAAAACGGACCTGCTCACCCTCTCCACTAAAAACGACGTCCTGTCCCTGAAGGCCCAAGCCCAGGCCGCCCTCTGCCAGGGGAACACGGCGGAGGCCGTGGAACTGGCGGAGGAAGCCGTAAGATCCGACCCGTCCGCCGCCAATTCAGCCGCCCTGGCTCTTGCGGCATCGGAGTCCCGGAGCATCGGCGAAAACGACCGGGAAACCCAAAAGCTCCAGGAAAAGCTCTCAGACGCCTACACACGGTACGACGAGATTCAGTCGAATCTCACCGACGACCTCAGCACCAAAAAGCAGCTGAAAATCGAGTCTCAGCTGGCAGAGCAGCAGGAACGCATCGACGCGATCCAGGATCAGCTCAACCAGCTGCCCGCCCGCCGCGCCATCAATTACCTGGAAAACGCCTCCGGCTTGTTCCGGAAGAAGGAGCCGGCCACCCTCCTGGCCTTGGCAAAGCTCTACCACCAGACCGGCGAGGACGGCAAAGCCGACAGCCTTCTCAGCGAGTTTCTCACCAGCGATTCCGGCTTCGGCGCCCTCTCCTCCCAGCGTGCGGCGCTGATTTCCGCCTACAATCAGGCCGGAACAGCGGATGACGAAGGGGTTTCCAGCGTCACCGATGAAATTTTCGCTTCCCTCACCCAGGGTCTTTCCAGCACCAATGCCTTTTACAGCGCCTGGGCTGACCGGGAGAGCTTCGCGGATTACCTGCGGGATTCCATCGACCGCCTTCGCTCCGGCCTGCTCATCAGCCGGATCAACACCGATGCCTATCCCCAGATCGACGTCTATGTCAGCCTTTCCAAGGAACGGAAAGACGGCAGCCTGTACACCGCCTCGGACTTCACCGTAACCGATCTGAATGCCGGGGTCTCCGATTTCACCGTGATCCCGCCGGACAGCACCGGAACGTCAGAGGAAGCCCTTTCTGTCTGCTTGGTCGTAGACGAAAGCGGCAGCATGGAGGGGGAGAACCTCCGCAGCGCCCAGCAGGCGGTGACGAATTTCGTCCGCAGCGTCCCCTCCGGCGTGGGCGTGGGCCTGGTGAGCTTTTCCAGCGAAGCCGGCCTGCGCTGCCCCGTCACGGAATCCGCTTCCGCTGTCAGCAGAGCGGTCCATTCCCTCCGGGCTGACGGCGGGACCAATATCGCCTCCGGGCTTGCCGCAGCGGCGGACGCCCTGCGCACCCGGAACGGCTCCAAGGTGATCGTCCTGCTCTCCGACGGTGCGGACGGCTCCGACCCCGCCTACATGGAGGAGGTCCTTTCCACCCTGGAAAGCCAGGGCATCGCCGTCTACAGCGTCGGCTTCGCGGCCGCGGAATCCTCCTACATGAGCAGCATCTCCCAGCGGACCGGCGGAAAGTTCCTTCGCGCATCCGAGGCCGGTAAGCTGGACAGCATCTATCAGCAGGTCAGCCAGTTCCTTGTCAACAATTACATCATCCGCTTCACCGTCACCGAGCAGCCCGACGAATACCGCCGCCGTCTGCGCATCCGAATGGAGGACGGCGTATATGATGAGAAGGATTACACCGTCGGCGTCCCGGAGGAGCAGATTCTGGCCGAGGATCAGCTTACACCGCTGTCCGACTTCTACCGGCAGATCGGCGGCTCCTGCCGCCCTGACGCCGGGGATGCAGCAGAATAAACGATGGAAAGGCAGGATGCCGGTATGAAAAAGAAAGTATTTGTTCTGGGGATCGTGCTCAGCGCCGCCGGGCTTGCGGTGCTCCTCCCCTCTCTGTACGGCGCATATCTGGGCAGCGGAACAAGGCTCCTCACCAGCAGTACCTTTTGGGGAAGCCTGGCCCGTTATACTCCCATCGGCCTGATTGCGGCGGCAGTCCTCCTGCTGGCTGGAATCCCTATGGGTTGGATCTGCTACGTCCCCAGCGCCAAACGGCTCCGCCGGAAAGCGGAGCGCGCCGAAGCAAAAGCCGCCAAAGCCAAGGCGGAGAAACAGTCCCCTCCGGAACCATCCGCATTGCCGGAATCCCAGCCGTCCCCTGCGGAGCAAGCTGTCCCGGAAACTGTCCCCGCACCAGCGCCGTCCCCAGCTGCGGAAGCCGGCGGCGCGGCCTGCCCTGCCTGCGGCACCGTGAACCCGCCAGGCAGCGCCTTCTGCAAGGAATGCGGCCAGCGGCTCTGACCGAAAGATCTGCGATTGCGCCGGTACTTTTCTCCTGCGCAATTGGCTATTTTGCCCCTTTTGGGAAAGGATGACTCCTATGACCACGCCTTCGCCAGTCACCGGCCGTTTCGCGCCGACTCCCAGCGGCCGGATGCACCTGGGGAACGCTTTTTGCTCCCTGCTCAGCTGGCTCTCCGCCCGTTCCCAGAACGGCAGGGTCCTCCTCCGGATCGAAGATTTGGACCCGGAGCGCAGCCCCCGCCCCTACGCGGAACTGCTGGAGGACGATCTGCGCTGGCTGGGCCTCGACTGGGACGAAGGCGGCTCCCGGGGCAGCTCCAGCGGCCCCTATTTCCAGAGCGAGCGCACCGGCGTCTATCTCCGTTATTTTGAGAAGCTCAAGGAGAAAGGGATCCTGTATCCTTGTTTCTGCAGCCGGACCGAGCTGCACTCCGCGGAGGCGCCCCACCGTTCCGACGGCCGCTTCCTCTACACCGGCCGCTGCCGGAGCCTGACCCCGGAAGAAGTCGCCGCCCGGTCTAAGGCCCGCAGTCCCGCCGCCCGCATCCGCGTACCCGAAGCATGGATTGCCTTTGACGACCTCCATTATGGCCCTCAAAAGGAGCTTCTCAGCCGGGACTGCGGCGACTTCATCGTCCGGCGGGCAGACGGGGTCTTTGCCTATCAGCTGGCCGCCGCCCTGGATGACGCCCTGATGGGTGTCACCGAGGTCGTCCGGGGCAGCGACCTGCTCTCCTCCACGCCCCGGCAGATCTGGCTCCAGTCGCTGTGGGGATTTTCCCCTCCGCGCTATGGCCACATTCCCCTCCTTTCCGCCGGAGATGGCCGGCGCCTCTCCAAACGGGACGGCGACCTGGATCTGGGCGCGCTTCGGCGGCAGTACCCCGGCCCGGAGTCCATCATCGGACTGCTGGGATGGCTGGCGGGACTGCTGGAACGCCCGGAACCGGCCCGGGCCCGGGAACTGATTCCCCTCTTCCGCTGGGACAGGATCCCCCGGGAAGACATTCTTCTCCCGGCGGAAACCCTCCGCCTTCTCCAACTGGGAGCATCTTTATAAAGAAACGCGGTATCCTGGCCACCTTATGGGTTTGCCTACATCGAAGTTCATCGGAGGATAATCCGCAGATGCTCTTTTCCCACCCATTAAAAAAGTGCAAAGGCATGGATGCCTTTGCACTTTTCTCTTTACTCAGCCGTCTTTCGCCGCCTATTCCAAGGAAAGGCTTCTCTTTTTCGCGGCCTCCACCTCCTGCCGGGTAGGCAGGGCCGAAATGGAGCCTTTCCGGCTGGCGGTCAGCCCGCCGGTGATGTTGGCCGTCCGGATGATCTCCCAAAACTCCTCCCGGGTCAGTTCCGAAACCGTTTTGCCGCTCTCCAGCAGGGCTGCAAGAAAGCCTCCTGTAAAGGAATCCCCCGCAGCCGTCGTATCCACCGCCTCCACCGGATGCGCGGGCATCGCAACTTTCAAATCCCCGGCATAGGCGCGGCAGCCCTCCGCCCCCAGTGTCACCAACAGAGCTTGAAACCGGTACTCCCGCCGCAGCTTCCCGACAGCGTCCTCCAGCTTTTCCTCTCCGGTCAGGAAAACCGCCTCCTCTCCGGAGACCTTGACAATATCAGCCAGCGGCAGCGCACGCAGAACCACCCGCCGCACTTCCTCCGGGCTGCTCCAAAGGTTGAACCGCAGATTGGGGTCAAAGACCACCGGCACGCCCCTCTCCCGGGCTGTCTCCATCATCCGGAAGCTGGTCTCCCGGGACGGTCCCTCCGCCATCAGCACAGAGCTGCAGAAGAAGTACTGGCAGCAGTCCAGCACTGCCGGGTCAACATCATCCCATCCGATCATGGTGTCCGCTCCGCCATGGCGGTAGAAACTGAAGGAGCGGTCGCCTTTTTCGTCCAGATGGACAAAGGCCAGCGTGGTCGGGCACTCCTGAGACATCCGCAGCCAGCGGGCATCCACCCCGTTCTTCTCTAAGGTCTCCCGCAGGGCGCGGCCGAAATTGTCAGCCCCCACCTTTCCGACAAAGGCGGTCTTCGCCCCTAACCGCGCCGCCGCACAGGCCATATTGGCTGGGCCGCCCCCGGGGTTCCGCTCAAAGATGGGGTTGCCGTTGGGGGAAATCCCCAACGGTGTAAAGTCGATAAGCAGTTCGCCCAGCGCCGCAACTCCAAATTTCTCCACTGGCATTTCTTCCTTCCCGAAATGATTTCCTTTTCCGCATCGGTTTTTCTCCATTATGGCACATCAAACCGATCCCGTCAAATCCTTTTTGCGGTGTCCGCAAAACTCTTTAACAAAATTCAACGATTCCATTCAAACGCACAACTTTTTTCAACAGAAAATACGGCGGATTTTCAGAAAACCCGCCGCACATATCATCTTTTATCTTACAAAACGAATGCTTTCCGCAATGGCGGCAAGTTCTTCCTCTGTCACACTATCCAACTGAAAGCTCATGGCCGTATATACGCCCATCCCTCTGTCGTAGGCAACCACCGCCGGATATTCCACATATCCAGCTTCAGCGGCGGAACCCTGATAGTTCGGATTGGAGAAGGAATTGTTTACAAACAGCAGGCAGGTGGCTGATTCCATAGTGCCGCTAATTCGTACCGGCGCATAATCGTTACACCAGCTGACCAGGCTCCCCAGCCGGATCTCACTGTATGCGACCTTGTAGTAATCCTCCTGGGGGACGTCCGGCACATCCTCAAAAATCCCAAATCCGACGGAACCCACTGGCGTACCGTCGGCGGCGCAGAGAGTCACCGGAGTCCACGGCGTCGTGGCGATCTGATCGTCCACGGCGGGAATGGAGACGGTCCACCCCGCCGGAAACTCCACAGAAAGCTGAAAGGGCTCGGTCTCGTAAATCTGGTAATTGTACGGGCCCTTCCCGCCCTGGTAGGCCGGGAAGGAGATGGATGTTTCGCCCGACCGGTTGCCGTTGAGCATCAGTCCAACGCACAGCGTAGCCACAGCAAGGCCCCCCAGAAGCATCACCCAGAAGGCTGGCTTCCGATAACAGAGCACATTTTTCACCCGGTCTTTTACCTCGCCCTCCCCAAAGGCCAGGGGCGTCCCGCCCGGCACCCGGCGGCCGCAGGACAGCGCTAACAGCGAGGCGGAATATGGCTTTTTGACTCCGTCCCCCAACATTTTGACCACCGCTTCATCGCAGGACATTTCCATGTCCCGGCAGGAAAGGAAAAAGGCGATCCATACCAGTGGGTTGAACCAGTGGACGCACAGAACCAAAAATGCCGCCAGCCGCCAAATATGATCCAGCCGCCGGATGTGGGTCCGTTCATGGAGGAGGATGTACTCCCGCTCCGCGTCGGACAGGGATGCCGGAAGGTAGATGCGCGGCCGGAACACCCCGACGACAAAGGGCGTATCCACCTTCTCCGAGAGCCAGACGCCTTCTCCCTCCGAATAGGCTCCCCGCAGATTCAGTCGGAGCCGGAGCAGGGATAACAGACTGTAGGCCAGCAGAATCACTCCTCCTGCGAGCCAAATCCAGCTCCCGGCAAAAGCCCACACCTGCAGGGGGTTCACACTGTCCCCGGGCGCCGGAGCCGGCAGCAGAGCGTTGACCGGCTGATCCAAAAGGGCCAAACCGGTGTGAACCGATGGGTTTAGGCTGAGCAGAAGTTCTTGGGATACCGGCTGAGGATTCACCGGCAAAAGGCTGAGCGCACTGGACAACGATACCGGACAAAGCAGCCGGAACAGCGCCACACTCCACAGCGCGTAGGAAAAAATCCGGGGAGCGCGCCCAAGCAGCAGCCGCGCCGCTAAAATCAAAAGGATGACTGCCCCGCCGGTAAAACCCATGTTCAGCACCTGCAAAAAAGCCTGTTCCATGCCGTTTATTCCGCTCCTTCCCCTCTGTCGCTGCCGTAATCCTCAATCAGCTTTTGAATCTCTAGAATTTCCTGCCCGCTTAAAGCTCTGCGCCGGGTAAACGCCGCCAAAAACCGTGGCAGCGAACCGCCGAAGGTCTCGTTGAGAAACTGCTCCCCCTGGGCGGCCTGGAAATCCTCACGGGCCAGCAGAGCCGTCACCTGTCCCTCCCGGGCAGCAAAAATTCCTCGCTCGCACAGCCGCCTGAGCATGGTATAGGTGGTGGTGCGCTTCCATCCGAAGGCTTCTGCACACAACCCGATCAACTCCCGGGTGCTGACCGGGACGTGAGCCCAGATCAGGTCCGCCAGTTTTCCTTCCATTTCGCCTAATTTATACGGTTCCATCTGAAACCCCTCCTTGTCTAACGTCATTAGTCTATTATTAGACTAACATTATTAGACAGCTTTGTCAACCCCTTTTCGAAAAAAATGGCACGCCGGAGAAATTTTTTCCGGCATGCCGTTTTATCTGTCGTACTTCAAAAAATGCATTGCAACAAAGCTACAGGCTCTTTCCGCCGTCCACATAAATGCTCTGTCCGGTGATATACCGCCCCTCTTTGGAGCAGAGCAGCCGGACAATCCCGGCACAGTCTTCCTTTTCCCCGTAAAAGCCCAGGGGAATCAGGCTGGACACTGCCCGGGCATATGCTTCGTCGCTGAGGGCCTCCCGATTGCGGTCGGTATTGATGACGCCGGGGGCTACATTGTTGACGGTGATACCGTCAGGAGCCAGCTGCACGGCCAGTGAGCGGACAAAAGCGGTCTGCCCCGCCTTTGACGCGGCATAGACCAGCATTTCCGGGTGGGGCTTCGCCTCCTGGACGCTGCCGATGGCAACGATGCGGCCCCATTTCTTTTTCCGCATGGCGGGGACCACCCCCTGAA
>CAKXAF010000052.1:0-400 GCA_934869045.1 uncultured Nitrososphaerota archaeon
TTCCTCTTCCCCATCGCCAGCAATGTCCGCAACGACATCGTCCTTATCGAGGGGAAGCCCTTTTCCATGCCGAAACACGGCTTTGCCAAAAATTTCGAGTGGCAGCTGGAGGAACAGCAGGCAGATACCGCGGTTTTCTCCTTCTCCCAGAATGCGGAAACGCTGAAATCCTACCCCTTCTGCTTCACCATGCGGGCCTCCTACACCATCCGGGAGGATGGCATCCGGCTGACTATGGAGATCCGCAACGATAGTGACTGCGAGATGCCCTACTGCTTCGGCACCCACCCCGGTTTCAAGATCCCTTTTGAAAACTCCCCCGGCAGCAGCTTTGAGGATTACTCCATCCACTTTGAAAAACCGGAGGAAAACAGTTCTCCCCTCTACGATGTGGCCGCAG
>CAKXAF010000052.1:410-4374 GCA_934869045.1 uncultured Nitrososphaerota archaeon
ATTGATGTCGGCAATCGGGAGTCCTTCCTTTCGGATTCCCAGACCCTTCCCCTCCGTTATGATGACTACGACCGGGTGAATACGATCCTTTTCGATCATCTCAACTCCTCCTGGGTGGAGCTGCGGGACAACCGCTCCGGCCGTAGTCTGCGGCTGGCCTTTGACCGCTTTGCCTACATCGCCTTCTGGACGCCCCACGCCCCCTTCCTCTGCATCGAACCCTGGCAGGGGCTGTCGGCCTGCAGCGATGAAGGCGACGATTTCCGTGGCAAGCGAGGCGCCAAAATCCTGAAGCCCGGAGCTTCTGACACCTACAGCCTGGATATTTCTGTGCGTTAACCCTCTCCCGGAACACCGGTCCGCCAGTTGTTCCGGGAATTTTTTGTTTTTTAAAAAAACTCTTGACAATCATGTGCCTTCTGTATATACTGTTTATATACAGAGGTGGTGAGAGAGACATGACAGTTCTGATTGACAACAAAAGCGGTGCACCTATTTACGATCAGATCTACACTCAGATTAAAGACCAGATCATCAGCGGGGCCCTTCAGGAGGACGAAGCCCTCCCCTCTATCCGCAACCTGGCCAAGGACCTGCGGATCAGTGTCATTACCACCAAGCGGGCCTATGATGAGCTGGAACGGGAAGGGTTCATCTACACCATCGCCGCCAAGGGCTGCTTTGTCGCCCCGAAAAATGTCGAGCTGCTGCGCGAAGAAAATCTTAAAAAAATCGAGGAACATATGCGGCAGATCCAAAAGCTGGCGGCCTCCTGCAATCTCAGCAGGCAGGATCTTCTGGAAATGTTCCACATCATTATCGAGGAGGAATCATCTTGAATGCAATCGAAATTCGGGGGCTTTGCAAATCCTATCCGGGCTTTTCGCTGGAAAATATCAATCTCACCCTCCCCAGCGGCTGTATCATGGGGCTCATCGGAGAAAATGGCGCCGGAAAAAGTACCACCATCAAGCTGATTCTGGATATGCTCCGCAGGGACAGCGGAACCATCACGGTTTTGGGCCGGGACAGCCTGGAGGGTGCGCCGGTTCGGGAGGATATCGGCGTGGTGCTGGACGAGGTCGGCTTTCCCGACTGCCTCACCGCCAGACAGGTAAACCGCATCATGGGGTATACCTACCAAAATTGGAGCGACGACGTCTTTCGTTCCTATCTGCGCAAACTGTCCCTCCCCGAAGGGAAGCCCTTCAAGGACTTCTCGCGGGGCATGAAGATGAAGTTGGGCATCGCGGTGGCCCTCTCCCACGCGCCAAAGCTGCTGATCCTGGACGAGGCTACCAGCGGACTGGATCCTGTTGTCCGGGATGAGGTAGTGGAACTGTTCGGCGAGTTCACCCGGGACGAAAGCCGCGCCGTTCTGATCTCCTCCCACATTGTCAGCGACCTGGAGAAGATCTGCGACTATATCGCCTTCCTGCATAAGGGAAAGCTGCTGCTGTGTGAGGAAAAGGATCTCCTCCTGGAGCAGTACGGTATGATCCACTGCACCCCCGCTCAGCTGGCTGGGATTCCGCCCCAGGCGGTCCGGGGCAGAAAGGAATCCCCTTATGGAGCTGAAGCGATTGTCCGGCGCAGCGCCATCCCGGCGGGGATCCCCATCAGCCCGATCAGCATCGAGGAACTGTTTGTCTTTATGGTCAAGGAGGCGAAATAGCATGAAGGGACTGCTTTTAAAGGACCTGTATATGGCGGCTAAATACTGTCGGGTATATCCGATTATCGTCCTGGTCTTTGCGGCCGCGTCCATTTTCAGTGATGGAAACATTTTCTTTTTGTTTTACCCGATCCTGATGGCAGGTATTATCCCGGTTACGCTGATGTCTTACGACGAAAAGAGCCGCTGGGAGGTTTACAGCGGCGCGTTCCCCTACACCCGGAAGCAGCTCGTCACTGTCAAATACGGGATTGCCCTTCTGGTGCTGGGCTGCAGCGTGGCCCTAATCGCCGCCGTCCAGGGGATTCATCTCGCCTTTTCCGAAAAGGCGGATTGGCTGGGTTACGCCCTGCTGCTGGCTGTTATGCTGCCGTTGGGGCTGTTCCCCCCCTGCATCCTGCTGCCAGTGATGTTCCGTTTCGGAGTAGACAAGGGCCGGATCGTCTTTTATGCCGTCATCATCGTGGTTTGCGGTGCCTTGGGCGCCCTGGGAGCCCTTGATCTGGGGACAGGCGCCGCGGCCTTCCTGTCTGGCCTGGGCAGCGGATGGACGATTGCTGCCGTGCTGGCGGCCGGAGCGCTGCTGTTCCTCGGTTCCTGGAGACTCTCCATACACTTTTATCAGAAGCGGGAGCTGTAAACGGAAAAGGCCGGAATCCGGAGAAAAAAACCGATTTCGGCCTTATTTCTCCGAAAATTCAATGTCCTTCCCCCGCGTTCCGTTCCTACCCCCGGATTTAGAGCTCCTCCCTTTGTTGACAAACAGCCGGAAGCCTGCTATAATTAAAATCAAATTTATTTTTAAAGGAGTGACAGCACCGTGGGAGAATCTCCTGCGCCCGGGCCCCGACGATCGAACCTGAACTTGTATTTTTCGAAACAACTGAATTCTTTTGCCGGTACGCAAAGCGTCAGAAACGGGCTGTGTTTGGCCTGTCCTGAGGTTGTTGCGTTTTTTTACTGCCCGGAATTGGAAGCAGCTGCCCCGCCGGGGCGGTGCCGCCTGACGAAAGCCTGTAAAACATTGACCGCAAAGGAGTTATCTGCATCATGAGCGTTATCCCCAGTATCCTTTTGCTGATCGTTCTGATCGGCACCAATGCGTTTTTCGCAGCCAGCGAAATCGCTGTTATTTCCATCAACACCAACCGCATGAAAAAACTCGCCGAGGAAGGCAACAAAAAAGCCAGCCTTCTACTGAAGATTACCGACGAACCGTCCAACTTTCTTTCGACCATCCAAGTCGGCGTCACTCTGTCCGGCTTTCTGGCGTCCGCCGTGGCCGCGGATAATTTCGCTGTTTACTTTGATGAGTGGCTGGCTTTCCTGCCCATCAACAAATCCCTGCTTCATGGCATCGTGCTGGTGATCCTCAACATCGTCCTCTCCTACTTCACCTTGGTTCTGGGCGAAATCACCCCCAAGCGGGTGGCGATGAAATATCCCGATAAGCTGGCTCTGAGTGTTGTCGGCTTCATCTGGGGGCTTTATAAGGTCTGCCGTCCCTTTATCAAGCTGGTGGCCGCCAGCACCAACGGCATCCTCCGCCTGCTTCACATTAATCCCGAGGACGAGGAGGAAAAGGTCACGGAAGAGGAGATCCTCATGATGGTCGAGGCCGGCGGCGAAACCGGCTCCATTGACCAGGATGAAAAGGATATGATCGAAAACATTTTCGAGTTCGACGACATGCGTGTCTCTGAGCATATGACCCACCGCACCGAAGTCTGCGCCGTCCCTTCTGATATGCCTCTTTCCCAGTTGTTGGAGGTCGCGGCAGAGGAAAAATACTCGCGCATCCCCGTTTATGAGGAAAACATCGACAACATCCTGGGCGTCGTCCACGTAAAAGACCTGATTCAGCTGGCGGCGGATCCCAGTCACCGGGACCAGAGAGCTTCCGAGCTGATGCGGCCCATCCTCTATGTTCCGGAGACCGTCCACTGCAGCAAGCTGCTCAAACAGTTCCAGGAGCAGAAAATCCACATTGCCGTGGTTGTTGATGAATACGGCGGCACCGAAGGCATCGTGACCATGGAGGACCTGCTGGAGTCCATCGTCGGCAACATCGACGATGAGTACGACGACCAGAAGGACGCGCTTCCCCCGAAGCAGACCTCCCAGAAACAGAAAGTCCTGCACATGATGCTGTAAAAAGAAAAAACGGCGGCGAGCCAGAGTCTCTTGACTCCACTCGCCGCCGTTTTTTGGCGGATTTCTTTATTTCTTCGCCGCCAATTCCTTGTTAACCTCCCGGACCGTCTCCAGATTCCGCTGATGCTCCGCGTT
>CAKXAF010000052.1:4410-5360 GCA_934869045.1 uncultured Nitrososphaerota archaeon
CAAAGTAGAAATTTCCGGCGTTGTCGGTGCAGAAGAAGGTGTAGCGGAACCGGGGTTCCGGATTCAGCGCCGCCTGGATGGCGTTCCGGCTGGGATTGTCAATGGGTCCCGCAGGAAGGCCGGAGATTTTATAGGTATCGTAGCTATCCGGATCGACCGCCGTATTCCCCAGGGCGGCATTGGGCCGGATCTGGTTGGCGGCGTACTCGCTGGTCGGATTGAAGCCCAGCGTCGGATAGTCCGCGGGCTTGCCCAGGCGGTTCCAAATCACTGCCGAAACCTTGGCCATATCTTCCGGATCCGACGCCTCCTCCTCAATGATGGAGGCGATGGTCAGAATCTCCAGCAGCGTGGAGCCCTTAGCCTCAATCTGCGCCATCCGCTCGTCGGTAGCAATTTTGTCATCAAAGTTAATGAGGAGCTTCCGGATGATGTTGGCCGGGTCGTCGTAGCGGTAAAACTCGTAAGTATCCGGGAAAAGGCAGCCCTCAAAGGTCCAGTACAGCTCCGGATTGCCCGAAAATTCCGCAAAGGTTTCCGAAGTGGTCCGATAGGCGTTGATGGCCCTGAGGAAGGCGTCCTTGCGGCAGACCCCCTTTTTCTCCAGCAGCGCGCCGGTCTGGGCCGCGGTATATCCCTCCGGGATCGTCACCGTCACGGTGGTCCCGTCCTTGACCGGGTCCACCACCGCTGTAGGAACGCCGGCGGCCGTATAAGCCGCCGAGGCATAACCCTCCGGCTTTACGGAAGTCTTCGCCCCGCTGGCGTCAAACTCATAATCGACGCCGTTGATCTGGACGATTCCGGTCACCATAACTCCCGCCGAGGTCAGAAAATACTGCCGCCCCCCCACGGTCGCCCAGCCAGTCCGCATGGCTCCATCGTTTCCGCAGAGATACCAGCATCCTCCGCTCTGCACCCAGCCCGTGGCCATCGAACCGTTCTCCCTA
>CAKXAF010000052.1:5370-11661 GCA_934869045.1 uncultured Nitrososphaerota archaeon
TCCGGCCGTTCTGACCGAAATGGTACCAGGCTCCGCCGGTTTTGAACCAGCGGCCCTTTACGTAGCTCCCCGACTGGCTGTATTTCCAGCCGCCCTCCGCAGCTTCCCATCCAGCCGATACCGGCGCAGCAAAAACACTCAGGGCCAACGCAGCGCAGGCCGCAGCCGCAGCTGTCCGCTTCCACAGCTTTTTCAAAAGAAATCCCTCACTTTCCTGGCTTCATTGTACACCACCGCGCTGCTTCTGTCAACCGGTTATTCGCCGGTGAACTCCGGATAGCGGCCCATTTCCAGGCCAGCTTTTACAAAGTAGCAGTAGGTGTCGTAATCCACGGTTTTCGGAATGGAGTGATCGCTGTGGAGGACGAAATTAAAGCCTTCCTTCACCTCCGGGATCTTGCTTTCCAGCTCTTTGCGGATGATATCCCGGTCGTTGGAGTACAGGGTCCGGACGTCAATGCCGCCCATAAAGGCAATCTTATCGCCATACAGCCTGTGGAGCTTTAAAAGATCCATTCCGGCCTTGATTTCAATAACCTGCAGACAGTCGATCCCCGCGTCGATCATGTCCGGCAGCAAAGGCTCCACAAAGCCGCAGGAATGCATGATCACCGGCCGGCCGTGCTCCTTGGCAAAGCGGATGGTCTTAACGTGAGAAGGCTTGATAATCTCCCGGTACATGGCAGGAGACATAAAGGGACTGCCCTTGTAGCCCATATCCTCGTAATACCAGATCCCGTCGGGCCAGCCCTCCTGCTCAAAGAGCATTTTCTGGAGCTCGATGGCCAGATCCGCATAGGTTTCCGCCATATCGCGGACCCAATCCGGATCCAGAGCCATGCCGACCAGCATGTTCTCGTGACCGCAGACCGGGTGGATGCTCTCAAAGACGTTGACGCCGCTCCAGACAAAGAACCGTCCGGCCGCGGCAGCCTCAGCCTTTGCCTTCCGGTAGGCCTCGAAATTGATCCGGCGGGGATCCGGCGTTAGCAGCGGCTTGAGCCTTTCCCAGTCCTCCCGCTCCTTGACGGTGAAATCCACATGCTCCGGCGTGGTGTCGTGGAATTTGTGCCGCCGCAGCACCAGATAGGTGACGGTGTCTTCGTCTTCAGCGACAACCTTCCGCTGAAAGTCCAGGTCAGCCACCAGGTTAAAGGCCCAGCACTCCTGCATGTCGAAGCCGAAATGGTCCGCAAAGGACTCCCCCTTCGGGAGATAGCCCTTTTCCCGCCAGGCGTTGTAGGTGTCGTCCCAAAAATGTTCATACAATCCGATCCGGTCCACCGGCTGATGCTTCAGGATCCGGGTCATCCGCTCTTTTCCAGTCATTCTGATTCCTCCCATGCTCCATTCTCAGGTTTTGCCAACAGTATAGCACAGTTTTTCACGGAAACGTTAGGAATTTTGTCTGGACAACCGGACAAAAGTATGGTATTTTGAAAAAGAGGTGACCCATATGCTCCTGCCGACACAATACCTGAACCCAGTGGTCCTCCGATGCAGCCGCTTCAACGGCTACCCCCTGAACCACACTACCCGGTATGCGCCCCGGACGGTCTATGATTACGAACTGGAATACTATCTCCGCAGCGATGGAGGGATCCGCATCGACGGCCGCTACGTCCCCTTCCGCGCCGGCGAACTGAACATCCGTAAGCCTGGCCAGGTGGTGGAGGGCGTACCTCCCTACGAATGCTACATCCTCTGCGTGGACATGCTGGGCAACGGCAAGCGCAGCGGAGACTATTCCTTCGGCACCCCGGAGGAGGCCCAGGAACGCTATGAGAACCCCCTGCTGGCGCGGCTTCCGGATCGGCTCTCCCTGCGAAAAAAGGATCTGATCGCCAGCCTGCTGGAAAATATCCTGCAAAGCTACGGCATCAGCGGGGATCTGGCTGGATTCCGGCTGAAATCCAGCCTGTACTTCCTGTTTTCCGAGATTTTTCAGGAAATTGCGGACAGCTCCGTCATCGGCGGAACCGCCTGCATCAGCCAAGCCATCCGCCGGATCCGGGAGGAATTTTCCGAACCCCTCAACGTCAATGCTCTGATTGCGGAAAGCGGGCTGAGTCGCGGCTTTTTCCACCAGCGATTCCAGGCGGAAACCGGTATGACGCCAGGGCAGCTTATCGCCGCTCTGCGAATCGAAAAAGCAAAAAACCTCCTCTGTTTTACCCAGACCTCCATCGGAGAAATCGGCGCACTCTGCGGCTATCCGGACAGCACCTATTTTGCGCGGATCTTCCGGCGCCATACCGGTATAACGCCTACCGCTTACCGCAGCCGGACCACTGCTGACAAGGAAAGGGGCGGGCTGCTGTGAATGGACGGCCGGAACGGGTTGCTGCAAAAGGTCGCCGCTGCTCCGCTTGGGTCCCTCCGGGCGAGGGGGCCTTCCCAACAGCTGTGCTCTGCGGCGCGGAGCCGGAGAATTTGTTTCCCGAGCTGGCGCAGGAGAGCCTCGGCATCCTGTTTCTGCATGCGGAGACGGAATGGGAGCGGGAATCCTTTTCCGGAGGGTGAGGCGTATCCGGAATGCCTGCTCATTTGGAGTCCCCGGCGCGGCTGGGAATTGGCGGAATCGTTATACCTGGAAAAGGCCTGCAGGAAGCGCTGAAACGGGAAACACTTGAGGAAAGCGGTATCCTGGTTAAAATCGTTGACTTTATCGGTGTGCAAAAATATTCAAAATGATATCGTGAATATCGAATTTATCTGCAAATACATCCGCGGAGAGCTAAGAACCAGACAGAAAGCTTGGATGTACGCTGGTTTTCAAAGGGACAGGCTCTGGAGCCCGCCGAATAAGATCGATCCAAAAAACGCCTTCCCACTTTCGGAAGGCGTTTTGAGGAGCAGCAGGTTTCTGCGTATATCGAGACGCGCCGTGGCTTTCACCCCGGCGCTTTTGGGACCGGTCAATTGCTGAGTGTGTCCTCACAATCCAGCTCTGCCAAGCGGGGCGGAAAGAATTCGTTGACCGGGAATTTGATCTTCCGGAACAGCTCGCAGGGATCATCGGCAGAGGAAACGCATTCCTTATCCGGGACACTGTAGTCGTAAACCGGAATCATCATCTGGACCTCACGCTCCAGCTGAACAATAGAGAACATTCCGATGGTGACATACACATAGCGTTTTACCTCGGTTGCGACGCAGTCCCCGGACAAACGCCTGCAGAGGTTCTGGGGAATGGAAACCGCGCACTCACAGCGGGGGCTCAGGCTGTCGCACAGCCGGCAGGACAGGATAATGGGGTCCACGACCTGCACCTTTGCGGTGGGGCAGTCGCTGATCAGAGAGGGGCAGTCTTCTCCGCCAGTTGACTCATAGCTGTGATTGGACGAAAAGCTTTTGACGTTGCCTTCAGAGCCGTAAAGTATTACCTTTTTGCTGAAAACAGCGATCCCCTGGACGGTACAGGGCGGTGTAAGCGGCGAGGAATAGACGTCGACCGTAATCAGAAAGTAGTAGGTCATATCCACGGAATAAAAGCCCTTGTTGAATGGGACGTTCTCCACATCCATGAAAACATTGAGCACTTCCACCTTGCGGCACTTGATGCTCTGCGCGCCGTCGATCACCGGCTGTGTTACGGTGGTGAAATAGACCCGCAAATCTTCAAGGCAATCTTTGGATGAACAGGAGTCATAGATTCGCCCCGCATTGACACAGACTGCTTCCTTGAAGCAGTTGGCGCCGACTGCGGAACTGTTCGCGGTGAAATTCGAATCAGCCATAATCATCCTCCTAAATAAGTACTGGCCAGCGGGCGCGCCTGGGCAATTTTGCCGGAACGCATTTTTCCGCGGCGGTTCTGGAACCTGCTGTAGTATATCATATGAAAAGAAACGGAAAAGGTGATAAAAAGCCGCTCTTTCCCCCAAAACATTTCTGCCGCCGCACAATCCCCCTACTCCAGTATTATGCCAAAATGCCTGATTGCGCCACCAAACCGGAGCATTTTCCTTCACACTCCGGATCGGCGGCGCGATTTTTTATCTTCCATGACGCGGCTGAACTTCTCTTTTAAAGGACTTCCGCACCAAACGGCATCAGCGCCAGCTTGGCAATTTTGAAGCACTGCTTCCCGAAAGGAATACCGATGATCGTAATGCAGAAAAGCACTCCGGCAAGCGCCGCCTCCAGTGCCAATGGAAGCCCGCTAATCAGCAGCCAGACGATATTCAGCAGCAAGGAACCAGCACCGCCGCCATAGCGGATTTCCTTACCAAAGGGGAAAAAGGCCAGCCTCGCGAACTTAAAGCACTGCACCCCAACCGGTATTCCCACGATAGTCAGGCACCAGAGTACCCCCGCCAGCAGCCAACCCAGCCCGAGGATGCACCCACCGAACAAAAACCAAACCCCATTTCCCAAACACCCCATACTGATGCCTCCTTCACATGATCCGAACCCACACTGATACGACTCTGCTAAAAAAACGAACCTCCGCCCACTTTTTCTTCAAAAAACAGCGGCGGCCCCGGAACCGCCGGAACCGCCGCTGGATTTTACTGGTTTTGCAGCTTGTAAAGCACCTGGAAGCCCGCGGCTTCAATGGCCTTCTCGATCTCGCCGGTATTGAGGGAATTGATGCCCACCACCATGGAGCTTTTCCCGTTTCCTCCCCGGTAAACGGCCATGTGGGTGATGTTGGCGCCGTATTCGCTGATAATGCCCGCAACTTTGGCCATCATCCCCGGCTCGTCGTTGGCTTCAATAGTAATCCGGGTCCCCGGCTCGCGGAAGCCCAAAATGTCGATGAAAGAATCCAAAATATCGCTCTGGGTGATGATACCCACCAGCTTTTCGCCCTCCATCACCGGCAGGAACCCGATGTCGTGATCTCGCATCAGCGTCGCCGCCTCCTCCAGAAGGGCATCCGGAGAAATGGTTATGGGATTTTTCACCATAACCTTGCTGATCTTAGTCTTGGCCAGCAGATAGGTCAGCTCGCCCACACTGAAGGTCGTCGCCTTGGAGGGCGACGCATGAGCGATATCTTCCTTGGAGACAACCCCCACCAGCTTGCCGTTTTTGACCACCGGCAGCCGCTTGACCCCATACTGCTGCATGATTTCGTGGGCGTCCGGGATGGTCTGGTCCGGGGAAATGATAAACGGATTGGCTGTCATTTTGGTTTTCACGAACATAACATTACCCCCCTAAGTACGCTTTTTTGATGTCGTCGCTGCGGGAAAGCTCCTCGCCAGTGCCGGAAAGCACGATAGAGCCGGTCTCCATAACGTAGGCGCGGTTGGCGACCTGAAGCGCCATGCTGGCGTTCTGCTCCACCAGCAGGATGGTGGTGCCGCTCCTGTTGATGTCCTGGATAATATCGAAAATCTCCTGCACCAAAAGGGGCGCAAGGCCCATGGACGGCTCATCAAGAAAGAGGATTTTAGGACGGCTCATCAACGCCCGCCCCATGGCCAGCATCTGCTGCTCGCCGCCGGAAAGGGTCCCGGCCGTCTGCCGCTTCCGATCCGCCAGCCGCGGGAAGCGCTCGTAGACCATTTTCAGATCCTGGGCAATGCCCGCGCGGTCCCGCCGGAGGTAGGCCCCCAGCTCCAGGTTCTCCAAAACCGTCATACCAGGGAACACCCGCCGCCCTTCCGGGACCTGGGACATTCCCAGCTTCACCCGATCCCGGGGAGATGTGTGGGTGATGTCCTTCCCGTCCAGGAGAATGCTGCCACTGGTGGGCTTTTTCAGGCCGGAAACCGTGCGGAGGGTCGTCGTCTTTCCCGCGCCGTTGGCGCCGATGAGGGTGACGATTTCACCGTCGCCGACGGTCAGGGAAATCCCCTTCAGGGCTTGGATCACGCCGAAATGGACGTTTAAGTCTTTGATTTCAAGCATTGTTGACATCCTCCCCCAGATAAGCCTCGATAACCTGCCGGTTATTTTTGATTTCCTCCGGTGTTCCGTCCGCGATGACCATGCCGTAGTCCAGCACGTAGATCCGCTCGCAGATCTTCATAACCAGAGACATGTCATGTTCAATGAGCAGAATCGTCAAGTGATAATGCTCCCGGATCCAAGCGATGAGTTCGGTGAGCTGGGCGGTCTCCGCGGGGTTCATGCCCGCCGCCGGTTCGTCCAGCAGCAGCACCGCCGGATTTGCCGCCATGGCGCGGGCAATCTCCAGATGACGCTGTTCCCCATAGGGAAGGTTTTTTGCCAGTTCATCCTTTTTGTGGTCCAGCTTCATCAGTGCCAGCAGCTCCATGCCGGCCTCCCGGAGACGTTTTTCCTCCCGCTGATAGGAGGGCAGATGCAGAAATG
>CAKXAF010000053.1 GCA_934869045.1 uncultured Nitrososphaerota archaeon
ACCTTTCCCAGCGCATCGACGTCTACCGGAAAATCGCTTCTATCAAAGACGAAGCCGACAGCCTGGATCTGGTCGACGAGCTTATCGACCGCTTTGGAGAACCGCCCCAGGCGGTCAAGGGGCTGGTCGACGTGGCACTGCTGCGGAACACCGCGGCCCGGTTCGGCTTTAAGGAGATCAACCAGAAAACCGACGCCCTCCACCTGATCCCGGAGCGGTTCGACCTGAATCTTGCCGGAGCGCTGGCTGCACGGATGAAGGGACGGGTGCTGGTCAACGCTGGTGCATCCCCGTATATCGCTGTCAAGCTCAAGGGGCAGAATTCCCTGGACACCCTGCGCGATGTGATGGCGACCCTGCAGGCCATCGCCCGCGATTTTGAAACGCCCGCCGAAGCAAAGCAATGAAACTTTCTCTGTACCAGGCCAAAACGGTCCCGCTGCGGGAGCAGATAGGGCGGATATAGAATTGGCCTCTACGGTATCTACGCTTCTTTCATCATTATTAAAATGATATGCAGCGTTCAAAGGAATCCAATTGGTATCGAGCGGCATAATTGAATGGACTTTTTAAAAAGCCGTATCACCCGTTTTCTGTTTTTGAAAGGAGCATTTCATGAACAATTTTACGTTTCACACACCCACCAAAGTCTTTTTCGGAAAAGGTACCGAGAAGCAGGTGGGGGAGATCATCAAATCCTACGGCTTCTCCAAGGTGTTGTTCCACTACGGATCCGGCAGCATCAAACGCTCGGGGCTTTACGACACGGTGACTGCCTCCCTGAGGGAGGCAGGGATTTCCTTTGTGGAACTGGGCGGCGTAGAGGCCAATCCCAAGCTCTCTCTGGCGCGGAAGGCGGCGGAACTGGCCCGGAACGAAAAGGCAGACATGATCCTGGCAGTCGGCGGCGGCAGCGTGCTGGATTCCGCCAAGGCGGCGGCTGCTGCTGCTTACAACAACTGCGACCCCTGGGAATTTTCCTCCAAAAAGCGGGCGCCGGAGAAGGCCTTGCCGGTGGGGACCATCCTGACCCTGGCGGCGTCGGGCAGCGAAATGAGCGACTCCTGCGTGCTGACCAATGAGGATGGCTGGCTCAAACGGGGGTTCAACGCGCCCTGCAACCGGCCGCTGTTCTCCATTCTCAATCCCGAACTGACCTACACGGTGAGCAAGTACCAGACCGGCTGCGGCATTGTGGACATCATGATGCATACGCTGGAACGGTATTTCTCCCTGAACGGAGATAACCCCCTCACGGATGCGCTGGCAGAGGGGCTGCTGCGCACCGTCGTTGAGCAAGGGAAACGGGCTATCCGGGATCCAAAGGATTACGAGGCCCGGGCGGCGCTGATGTGGGCGGGCAGCCTTTCCCACAACGGGCTGACCGGCTGCGGAAAAACCTTTATGATGCGGTGCCACCAGCTGGAACATGAGCTTTCCGGAGCCTACGACCGGGTGGCCCACGGCGCGGGGCTGGCGGTAATCTTCCCGGCCTGGGCCAAATATATCTACCGGTACAATGTGTCCCGGTTCGCCCAGTACGCCGTCAACGTCTGGGGACTCCCCATGAACTTTGAGCATCCGGAACGGACCGCCCTGGAAGGGATCCAGGCGACGGAGGCCTACTTCCAGTCCATCGGGATGCCGGTCCGGCTTTCGGAGCTGGATGTGGATGGCGCCAAGTTTGACGAGATGGCGGAAAAGTGTACCTTCTTCGGCAAACGGACGCTGCCGGACTATATCGAGCTGGGCAAAAAAGAGATGCTGGACATCTACCGACTCTGCCTGTAATCCCATGAAGAAGCTGTATATTACCGGCTCCGTGGGAAGTGGAAAGACGACGCTGGCCCGGGAGCTGGGCTGTCGGGGGTTCCCTTTTTTTGAGCTGGATCAGGTGGTTTATCAGCCGGACCCTGCCGACCCGTCGGACAATGTCAAACGGTCGGCAGAGGAACGGGACGCGCTGTTTGATGGAATCCTTGCCCGGGAGAGCTGGGTCATGGAGGATGCAGGGCGGGCCTGCTTTATCCGAGGCATGGAGGAGGCCGATGCTGTGATCCTTCTGGAGCCTCCGGCGCTGCTCCGGGACTGGAGAATCCTGCGGCGGTGGGTGCGGCAGAGGCTGGGCAGGGAATGCTGCGGATACCGGCCGGATTTTCTGATGCTGCGGCTAATGTTCCGATGGCGGCGGAACTATGACAGCGGCAAGGACGGCCTCAAGGAGCGGCTGAAGCCATTTTCCGGGAAGCTGTTGGTGCTGCGGTCGGGCCGGGAAGTCCGGGATTTTTTGACGGAGGAAGGACATGGCGGATTATCGGGCGCTTCTACGGGTTCTGGAGAATGAGCGGCCGGGACGGGCGGTTTTTTTTGAATATGCCCTGAACCGGGAGCTGGCGGAACAGCTGATTTGGCGGAGGGGAACCCATCTTTGGGAAACGGAGGCTGCCCGGGTGCAAACCCTGGCGGACGCGGCGGCAGCAGCCGGGTTCGACTGTGCGGCGGCGGAGCTAGCATTTTCAGATGGTTTTCCCGGGCTTCGCGGGCTACAGCTGGCGGAGGGTATGAAACTGGCCGCCGGGCTTTCCGGATCGGCAGACCCGGATATGCTTGAGGAGCGGTATCGGGTACTGGCGGGTGAGGATGCAGTATGCGCGGTGATCGTCCGGAATGTTCCATGTGGAACGCCGGAGAAGTACCGCCGCTTTGCCGGGGCGGTTCACCGAGCAGGAAAGCCCTGCATCTGGGCGGACAGTTCCAGTCAGCCCATCCCCTTGGAGGAACTGGCTGACTGCGGATTTGACGGGATCCATTTGACAGAGTCCTATGGCGTACCCATGGAGGTGCTTCTGGATAGGTTTGGGAAGCGCTGGGCGCTGCTGGGGGACACCCGGTTTTCCTGGCTCGTCCGGCAAAAACCTCGGGATATCATTGACTACTGTCAGGGGCTTTTCCAGCGAACCGGCGGAAAGGGGTATGCTTTCGGTACGGGGAATCCGGAGGGCCGACCATTCCATATTTGAGTTATGTAGCTATTCTTAGCGCGTATCTTCGGGGGAAGGAGGGAACGAATTCAACTACTTAATGTTTATTTTTTAAAAATTATACTCTTATGTGTTATTCCAAAGCAAATCCCCCGCCCTTTCCGGTTTTTTTCGGTCAGGGACGGGGGATTTTATTGCACTTTCAGCGCATTGGGATTCAAGGCTGGCTGGGGACTCTCCGATTGAATTGGAGCGGGGGATCGGTCTATGCGGCGGCTTTGGCCGTGGCCGCAATGAGGACGGACAAAATCCCCAAGCGATCAGCCGGATGGAAGCATCTGCTTCCTCCAGAGGGTGTCTCCTTTCCAAAAGGCGCCTACACCAGTTTTTTCCGCTTGAACCGTATGGCGGAGCCGACTGCGGCAAGGAAGCAGACGGCCACCGCGATCCCGGCGGATACGGCATAATCTGCTGCCTCAATACTCTCGAAATTGGAGGCGTGGGCGATCAGAGCGTAGGGGTTATATTGATTTTTCCCCAGCATGCTCAAGGCCATATTGAGCAGGGTTGTGGAACCGTATAGTACCGCCACCCAGATGCCCGCCTTGCCGGTGGCGCAGCCCAGTCCCAGAAGAAGGCTGACTTGAAACGCGATGAACAGGGCCAAGGCCAAAGCTGGAAGCAGGACCTTGGAAAGAGGAATTGTCTCCCCGGAAAAGAGCAGAGCCGACGCGCCGTAGGCTGTGAAAAATCCTGCAAAGGTCAAAAGCATAGCCAGAGGCGGATAAACTAAAAATTTTGCGTAGATATAGCACTCCCGGTCAAAGCCCAAGGTGATGGGAATGATGCAGTTACGTTTTTTCTGCTCGCCGCCTGCTGCGCGCATCAGGAGCAGAAAGGCTACCAGCAGGCAGGTGTTCACGCAATCGCCGACAAATGCGGAAAGCCCCATGGACTGGTTCATGACCAGGGAGAGGGACATACCCGGCATTCCTTCCAATTCGGAAAGCTCCGGAACGCTGTTCATGATCTTCAGCAGGAAGCCTACGCCCCGGATAACCAGGGGATCCAGAACGCCAAATCCCACAAAGGTCAAAAGCAAAGCGATCAGCCGGTGAGTCCGGCTCAGCTCCAACCATTCTTTTTTAACTCCAGCTGTTAGCTGCCGCATGGGCTTTCACCACCTTCAAATAAATTTGCTCCAGAGTCGGGCGGGCAAGCTCGTACCGCTGGACGGTCAGACCGTTGTCCGCCAAAAGGCGGAACAGCTCGCGGTTTCCGGCGTCCAGGTCTCCGGAAACCGTCACATAACAGCTGCTGCCGGAGCCTTCCACCTTTTCCGCAAAGGGGAGCGCGGCTATTTTTTCCCGGACAGCAGGGGAGAGGTCCGCCTCAAAACCGATGATGTGAGCCGCGTTTTCCCGCAGCAGGTCGCTCACCTTCCCCTCCAGACGGAGAGTGCCCTGGTGGAGGATGCCCACCCGATCCGCCACCCGTTCCACATCGGAGAGGATGTGTGTGGACAGAATCACGGTTTTCCCCATTTCCTTCAGACGGGCGATGATCTGCATCACGTCGGCACGGCCCTGGGGGTCCAGGGCCGAGGTCGGCTCATCGAGAAGGATGATCTCCTTACCGGAGTAGAGCGCACAGCCGATGCCCACGCGCTGTTTCATACCCCGGGAAAAGCCCTTGATCTTCTGGTCAATGGCCGGCGCCAGGCCGATGAGGGAGATCACTTCTCCAGTACGCTTTTCTACATCTCCCTCGTAGCCGCAGGCCGCCGCAATGTAGCGAAAGTATTCCCGGCAGGTCATGTACTCAAAAAATTCCGGGGACTCCGGCAGATAGCCGATGGAGAGGGTTTCCATCTGCCCGTCGGGGTGGCCGTCAATGAAAATGCTGCCGCTGTCCTTGGCGAGAAGGCCGGTGATGATGTTCATGGTGGTGGTTTTTCCAGCGCCGTTTTCCCCCAGGAAGCCGTAAATCTCCCCGGCGTTCACCGTCATGGAAAGACCGTCCAGGACCTTCTTGCTGCCATAGGATTTCCGAAGATCACGAATTGTAATCATGGCAAGGCTCCTTTTGTATTATTTGTATTATTGATTATAATACAATAAAATCAGATTGTCAAGAAAAACTGCTCGAAATGTCGCAACGGCCTGCTGAACTGTCACGAAATGCTTCGGATACCGTTCAACAGGCCGCTTTTTGGTTATATAATTGATAATTTATACAAATAGTATCTATTCGGCAAACCACAGAATCCGCTCCGCATCGCCCATCCACTTGCCGGACTGGAAATCCCGGCTGCGGATCCGGATGTACTGACTGCTGACCTCTACCTTGATGCCCTGGCTGCCGGATTTGGCCGATCCGCCGCCGGAATCAGGGCCGCCGGAAGTGGAGGACGTGAAGTCCCATAAAGCGCAGACACTGCCGCTGTGTACCATGCTGGCTCCCTGACCGCTGCCGTCAAAAAGGACATTTTTGTCGTTCAGAGCGCTATGGGTATGTCCGGAAAAGACAACCGCCTGGGGATATTGATCCAGCAACTCCCGAAGCTGGTCATTCTGTACGATGGCGCTGACTTCGCTGCCAATGAGGGTATTCTGGAGAGGCTGATGGATGAAAACAAAAATTGGCGCTGTTGGATCAGCAGCGGCAGCTCCTTCCAGCTTTCCGGCGAGCCACTCTAACTGGTATTTACCGATGGAGGCCGTGACCGTATCCGTGCCGGTTGCATCTTCGGAGCCAAGACAGAGGAAAGAGCTGCCGCCCAACTCAAAGCTGTAATAGATCCCGGGCATGCCGGTATACTCCATAAAATTGTAGGTCTGCTGGCCCCAATTGTTCTGATTGAGGGCGAGATCATGATTTCCCAAGAGCAGGTACTGGGTGGGCAACTGGTTCTGGAACTGATCCAGGAGCTTGCTCAGCACCGAAAACTCAATGGGCTTGCCATTGTTGGTGACGTCTCCGGTATAAATCATAGCCTGGATGTCCGGCATATTTTTGATGACATCCCGTACCATGCGGGTGTAGTTTCGGTTATAGATATAATAATTGTTCTGGCTGATATGAATATCCGACAGGACGGCAAAGGAATACGCGGATTCCTCTGCGGCAATGCTGGCGGGGGGAATCCGCACTTCTGCCAGCAGGCTGCCTGTGCGGGAAGCTGTTTCCGTACCACCACGGAGCACGATCCTTGTTGCACCGGAGGGGACGGCAATATGGTCGGGCATTTGGAACGGAATCGGAGTCAGCCCGTCGGAAGGCACGGTTCCGATTTCCGTGTAATCCTCCAAGATGCCCTCGTCATCTGCCCAGTATATCCAGTAATATTCCGGCTGTTCTATACTCGGGGTAATTATCAGGGTCCCCTCCGCACTGTTCCGGACCGCATCTTCACCAGGCATAAAGGAGAGTCGGGTCTGGGAGCTGGGGATGATGGAAAACGGAAAGGAGGAGGCAGCTTCATAACCACTGTCGCTGAAAAGTATCAGCTGGTATTCGCCTGCTGCCAGGAGGGGGAAGGCAGTCTCTCCCTGGAGCTGCTCCAGAGAGAGACGACCGGGGAGGGAGAGATCCCGAAGATTGCCCCAGAGAAGCCACGGATCCTCGCCGGGAATACTGCCGGCGGCATAAACGCCGATCCACGCGTCTTCCTCATAAGAGCTGCTTTGCAGAATGACTTCCGCACGGCCGCCCTGTTCGTAGGTGCGCCGATCCAGAAAGGCGGGACTGCCTGTTACAAGGAAGTCACGGACAAGGGCGGGATTTTTCCCAAAACGGTACAGAGCCAGCTGATATTCTCCCACCGGAAGGGCGGAGATCTCCACCGTACCTTCCGCTGAGACCTCGCCGTCCAGAGGGATCTGCTGAAGAGGCGCCTCTTCAAAGGAGGCTCCAGCGGGATAGACCCCCAGCCAGCTGCTTTTTACAGCGCCGGAATATTGGACTTCAAAGCTCTCGCCTTCGGCCAGGACCTGCGGCGCTTGCAGGTCCACACTGGAACCAAACGCCGATGCAGGAAGCAGGAAGCACAAACTGGTCAACAAAAACATGATCAGCAAGGTTTTGGAACTGGAGACAGTTTTAACGCGCACAAAATACCCCCTTGTTCGACAGGATATGATTACTCAGTTTAACAGGAAACTATGAATTTTTCAAGGCGGAACTAAAATGGAAAAAACTTTACCGCCCCTTGTGAAAACGGACATCCTGTGGTATCCTAAAGAAAAGCGTTGAAAATGGAAAGGATGGATCAAATGAAAGAAGTTCTGCTGTTTGTGATGGCGGGCTGCCCTTACTGCCGTGAGGCGCTGCAATGGCAGGAAGATCTGATGGAAAAGGAGCCGGCCTTCCGCTCCATCCCACTGCGCATTATAGATGAAACGAAGGAACCCGATTTTGCCAACCGATTCGATTATTATTACGTCCCCACCTACTATGTAGATGGGAAAAAGCTGCACGAAGGAGCCGCCACTGAAAAAATCGTCGAAGATGTTCTGAAAACCGCTCTTCAAAATGAATAATTTTCTGAAATTATACAGATTGGAATTGACCGTGCCTTCCTTTGCAGCAGCTTTTTCAATCCTTTTTGTATAAAATATCATTAAATCTCCGCACTGTAATTTGGAGCTTCTTTTGTGATGTAAATATCGTGAGGGTGGCTTTCCTTTAAGCCCGCGCCAGTAATGCGGACGAACTGTGCCTTCTCATGCATCTCCTCAATCGTATGACAGCCGACGTAGCCCATTCCGGCCCGGATCCCTCCCACCATTTGGTAAACGGTATCGGAAACCGGCCCTTTATAGGGCACCCGGCCTTCCACGCCTTCCGGGACCAGTTTTTTGCTGTCCTGCTGGAAATAACGGTCTTTGCTTCCCATAGACATCGCGCCGAGGCTGCCCATGCCACGGTAGACCTTAAACTGGCGGCCCTGGTAGATCTCGCTGTCGCTGGGGGATTCCTCGCAGCCCGCAAGGAGGGAACCGAGCATGACGACATTTCCGCCGGCGGCAAGGGCTTTGACAATATCGCCGGAGTATTTGATGCCTCCGTCCGCAATGACCGGAATGCCGTACTGCGCCGCGGCCTGTGCAACGTCGAATACCGCAGTGATCTGGGGGACGCCGATGCCGGCGACCACTCGGGTCGTGCAGATGGAACCGGGGCCGATGCCCACTTTGACTGCGTCGGCGCCAGCCTCAATGAGGTCGCGGGCCGCCTCGCCGGTAGCAATATTTCCTGCGATAAGAGCGATGTCCGGGAAGGCGGCTTTGACTTTTCCCACGCAATCCAGAATGCCCTTGCTGTGGCCATGAGCGGAGTCTAGAACCAGAACGTCCACCTGGGATTCAGCCAGCGCGGCCGCACGGTCCAGCACATCGGCGGTAACACCGATAGCCGCACCGCAGAGGAGACGCCCCCGGCTATCCCGGGCAGAATTGGGGTACTGAACTGCCTTTTCGATATCTTTAATGGTAATGAGCCCCTTCAAAAAGCCGTCTGCATCCACCAAGGGAAGTTTCTCCACGCGGTGGCGGGACAGGATCTCCTTGGCCTGCTCCAGGGTGGTTCCCACTGGAGCGGTGACCAGGTTGTCCTTGGTCATCACCTCCCGGATTTTGACGTTATAGTCCGACAGGAAACGCATGTCACGATTGGTAATGATGCCCACCAGCTTGCCCTTTTCCACGATGGGCACACCGCTGATCCGGTATTTGCCCATCAGCTCGTCCGCATCATAGACGTAATTTTCCGGCCCCAGGAAAAAAGGATTGACGATTACGCCATTTTCTGACCGCTTCACCTTATCGACCTCTTCAGCCTGTCGCTCAATGGTCATATTTTTATGAATGATGCCGATACCGCCTTCCCGGGCAATGGCGATGGCCATGCGTGCTTCCGTGACGGTATCCATGGCCGCCGTCATAATGGGGGTGTTCAGGTAAATCTCCCGGGCAAGACGGGAACGGAGGCAGACCTCCTTGGGCAGGACGTCTGATTTTCCGGGAATCAGCAGCACGTCGTCAAAGGTAAGGCCCTCTTTCACAAATTTTTCTTTGTAGCTCATTTTCATCATACGCGAATCCTCTCTTCCAAAATTCCTGGTGCCGCAAACCGTAACGTCTGCAGTGAATTATTCTTATTATAGCATTTTTCGAACAGCTTCGACAGCATTTCCCATTGAAATCTTCGTTTAGAGCCGACTGGGTTTTTTGTGCAATTCTCCGAATTTCAGAATGGTTGGTAAAATGCTCGAAAAACTGGTACCGTGCGCCTTGCCTTTTCTCTCCTTTTGTGGTATATATAAATCATAAGAAATTTTTTATGGGGGGATTCTTATATGAAGGCAACAACTGCTGCATTCCTGGATCTATTGAATCAGAGTGGGATTAAGTATGAGTTTAAAGAACGCGATGGGAAAAGTGATTGGGTGAACGTCCGCTACGGCGGGGACAATATCCAGACTTTGAACATTCAGCTCTTTTTCAGCGAGGATTGCGAGGATGTGGCGATTCGCGCTTTCTCGATCTGCAAGGTTCCCTCCAACAAAAAGGCGGATATGCTCAACATTCTCAACGCTCTGATGGACGAATACCGCTGGCTTCGTTTCTATCTTGACGAGGATAATGAGGTGACTGCGGCAGTTGACGCAGTGATCACCGTAGCCAGTGCGGGCCCTGTCGGTAAAGAGCTGATGCTCCGTACTCTGAATATCGTGGACGACGTTTATCCGCGTATTATGAAAGCTCTTTGGTCCTGAAGCCGCAAAAGCGGCAGAAAAAGGCCGCTCCCAAACGGGAGCGGCCTTTTCACATGACTTTTTTACCGCACCGGACCGGACGCATTCCGGTCCGGGCGATATTCCAAAACGCATAAAAAGCTGTCATGATCCCCAACTACGCCTTTTATGACAGAAGTTTGCTCATTTTGCCGGATCCAAATGTCCAGCGTATCCCCGAGCTTTGCCTCATGGACGAAATTCACTTGATAGGCTCGCAAGTCGCCGCGGAGCGTTTCCATTGGTAAAAAATCAGTGGCAATATCCGCATAGACTGCATTGTAAACGTGACCATTGCCGTCCAGATCCGAATAAACGATGTTTCGCTGGCCTGCCAGCGTCCCACCCTCCAGCTTGAGCTTATGGCAGGGCGGACACTCCACAGGGAGGTGGGTCGGGTGGGCGTTCGGAAACTCCGCCGGCCGCAGGATCTGCCGCGTTTGTGGATTCACCAGCATCCAGGCGCTGTCTGCCGACAGAACGGCCTTTCCAGCCTCGTCATGAACGGCGAAAGCGCGAAAAAACGAGGCTCCTTTGATCTCCCTCTCCCAAGTGGAAACGGTCAGGATTTCTCGGGGGGAAGGAAGGCGTTCAAACAGGATGCTCACTTTGGAAAGCAGGAACACGAAGCCGTGCTCCCACAGCCAGCGGTGTGACATTCCTTTTTGGGCATAATCTTCATCGGCAATATCCGCTAAGGTCTTATTGACTGCCGATAATTTCATCCGACCAAAGGGGTCACAATCATAAAAATGAACATCTGTCTTCCTGGAAAAAACACCTTCCAAAAAATCTCCTCCAAAAGAGTCTTCCTGCTGTTATTTTGTGGGAACCAGCAGCTCCTTGCCGCCCATATAGGGCCGCAGTGCCACCGGAATCCGAACGGTACCATCGGCGTTCAGGTTGTTTTCCAGGAACGCGATCAGCATCCGCGGGGGAGCGACAACCGTATTATTCAGCGTATGGGCAAAATATTTGCCGTTGTCTCCATTCACACGGATTTTCAGCCGGCGGGCCTGAGCGTCTCCCAGGTTGGAGCAGCTGCCCACCTCAAAATATTTTTTCTGCCGGGGCGACCAGGCCTCGACGTCGATGGATTTCACCTTTAGGTCCGCCAGATCGCCGGAGCAGCACTCCAGAGTCCGAACGGGGATATCCATGGTACGGAAAAGATCCACGGTGTTCTGCCAGAGCTTATCAAACCACATCATGCTGTCTTCCGGTTTGCAAACCACGATCATTTCCTGCTTTTCAAACTGATGGATGCGATAAACGCCGCGCTCCTCCAGGCCATGGGCCCCTTTTTCCTTGCGGAAACAGGGGGAGTAGCTGGTCAGGGTCCGGGGAAGGTCCTTCTCATCCAGGATGGTATCGATAAACTTGCCGATCATGGAATGTTCACTGGTGCCAATGAGGTAGAGATCCTCGCCCTCAATTTTGTACATCATAGCATCCATTTCATCGAAGCTCATGACACCGGTGACAACATTGCTGCGAATCATAAACGGCGGGACGCAGTAGGTAAAGCCCCGGTCAATCATAAAATCACGGGCATAAGAAATCACTGCCGAATGAAGCCGCGCAATATCGCCCATGAGGTAATAGAAGCCGTTTCCAGCGACTTTGCGAGCGCTGTCCAGGTCAATGCCGTCAAAGGATTCCATGATATCGGTGTGATAGGGGATTTCAAAATCCGGCACCAATGGTTCCCCGTATCTCTGAACTTCCACGTTTTCGCTGTCGTCCTTGCCGATGGGGACGCTGGGGTCGATGATATTGGGAATGGTCATCATAATTTTCAGGATTTTTTCCGAAAGCTCCGTCTCCCGCTTTTCCAGTTGGGCCAGACGTTCTGCTTGTTCGG
>CAKXAF010000054.1:0-6599 GCA_934869045.1 uncultured Nitrososphaerota archaeon
ACACAGAGGCAGGTTCTACTGTTCCGAAAGGAACCGTTGTGACCATTGAATGCCTGATCACCGGCGAGGACGGAGAATAACGCCGGAGGATGTCTGAAACTGCTATGGGAAAGGAAGAAGCGCATGAAACTATCGGAATTGCTGGACGGCGTTGAGCTGCTTGAGAAAACCGGCGACCGGGAAATCCGGAGCGTTGTTAACGATTCCCGCCGGGTAGGGGAGGGAGACTTGTTTGTCTGCATTGCAGGCGCTTCCTCGGACGGCCATGACTATGCCGCCGCCGCGCTGGAAAAGGGCGCCGCAGCCGTGGTCTGCCAGCGGGATCTGGGGCTTCCAAACCAGGTGCTGGTGGCGGACACTCATTGGGCCTATGGAAAAATCGCGGCGAATTTCTATGGAAACCCCGCGAAGAAGCTCAAGCTCATCGGCGTCACGGGAACCAAGGGGAAAACGACTGTAACAAGCCTGATCAAGGCGATCCTCACCCGCACGGGAAAAAAGGTGGGCCTCATCGGGACCATCCAAAATGAGATCGGGGACGAGATCATCCACGCGGAAAACACCACCCCCGACGCCATGGAGCTGGAAAGCCTCTATGCCCGGATGGTGGAGGCCGGCTGTGAATACTGCGTAATGGAGGTTTCCTCCCACGCACTGGATCAGGAGCGTATCGGCGACAGCTGGTACCAGGTCGCGGTGTTCACCAACCTTTCTCACGAGCATCTGGATTACCACAAGGATATGGAGAGCTACTTTCAGGCCAAGAAAAAGCTCTTTTCCCGCTGCGACAAGGCAGTGGTCAACCTGGATGACGGATACGGACGGCGGATCGCAGAAGACTGCTCATGCCCGGTGATGACTTTTTCTCTGGACCAGGAAGCAGAGTTGAAGGCCTTTGACCTGTTCTGCCATCCGGACAGCGTGGATTTCCGCTTTTCCTATCAGGGGGTGGAAAGCCGGATGCACTTTGCCATGCCCGGAGCCTTTTCGGTGCGGAACGTCCTGGCGGCTATGGGAGCCTGCCTCCAGTTAGGCGTCTGCCTGGAGACAATTACCGGCGCACTGGCCCAGGTGCAGGGAGTCCGGGGCCGCAACGAGATCCTGACCTCCGGGCGGGATTTTACAGTGATCTGCGACTACGCCCATTCTCCGGACAGCATCGAGAACATTCTGGGGGCGCTGAAGGATACGGTAAAAGGGCGGCTGGTATCGCTGTTCGGCTGCGGTGGAGACCGTGACCGGACCAAGCGGCCGCTGATGGGGGAAGCTGCGGCAGCCCATTCGGACTTTGTAATCGTCACCTCCGATAATCCCCGCACGGAGGATCCCGATGCCATCATTGCCGAGATCCTGCCGGGCATTCAGGGAAAGGGCGTGCCCTATACCGTCATTCCCAACCGGCGGGAGGCGATTTTTTATGCGGTCGCTCATGCAGAACCGGGAGATACCATCGTCCTCTGCGGCAAGGGCCACGAGGACTATCAGGTGATCGGCCATGAAAAACATCACTTTGACGAGCGGGAAGTGGTGGCGGAGGCGCTGGCGGCGAGGGATGCGGCGGCTTCCGGCCAAGAAAGCTGAAGGGAGGCGTACCTTTGGAAAAGTTACAGCTGCGGCAGATTGCGGGGGCGGTAGGAGCCGCCTGCACTGGTGAAGTCGAAATTGAACGGGTTGTCACCGACACCTCCCAGGTGGCGCCCGGCAGTCTCTTTGTCGCCATTAAGGGCGAACGGTTCGACGGCCATGATTTTATCCCGAAAGCGGCGGCGGAGGGCGCCTCTGCGATTTTGGCCGAACGGGATGTGGAGGCGGACGTGCCGGTCCTGCGGGTGGCATCCACCCGGAAGGCGCTTCTGGACCTGGCAGCGTGGTACCGGAGCCTTTTTCACACCTTTGTGGCCGGAGTCACGGGGAGCGTAGGGAAAACCTCCACCAAGGATATGATCGCCGCGGTGCTCAGCCGCAAGGGCAAGACGCTGAAAACCCAGGGCAACCTGAACAACGGCATCGGCTTGCCCAAGACCCTTTTGGGGTTGGATGCCAGCTATCAAAACGCTGTGATTGAGATGGGGATGTCCCAAAAGGGGGAGATTTCCCAACTGACCCGGGCGGCTCAGCCCAGCGTTGGCGTGATCACCAACATCGGCGTCTCCCACATTGAAAATCTGGGCAGCCAGGAAAATATCCTCTCAGCGAAGTTGGAGATCATGGAGGGGATGAGCGCCAACGCGCCGTTGGTTTTAAACGCCGACGATCCGCTGCTGGCCGACGTCTGCAATCGGATCGAACGGGATATCCTCTATTACGGGATCGAATCCGCGTTGGCGGAAGTTCGGGCCACGGAGATCTCTGAGCTGGAGGATCGGACAGAGTTCAATATCCGCTATTACGGCCGGACGGTTTCGGCTATGATCCCGGCAATCGGACGGCACAACGTGTATAATGCTTTGGCGGCCTTTTCTGTGGGACTCACTGCCGGAATGGCCTCCGAGGATATCGTGGCCGGGCTGCGGTCCTACGAGCCCTCCGCCATGCGGCAGAACATCATCCGTAAAGACGGGATGACAGTGATCCTGGACTGTTACAACGCCAGCCCGGACTCCATGCGGGCGTCTCTGAACGTGCTGGGAGGCTTGAAAAGTTCCCGCCGGATCGCGGTGCTGGGGGATATGCTGGAGTTGGGCGGAAACTCTCCGCAGATGCACCGGCAGGTGGGGGAATACGCGGCGGGAAAAGGGCTGGACGCGGTGTTCGGCTACGGACCCCGGGCGGCAGAGCTGCTGGCCGGAGCGGCGGAAAAAGGATGTCCGGAAACCCGGCACTTTGACGATAAGGCCGGACTGGCGGCCTTCCTGAAAACCTATCTCCGGGAAGGGGACGCGGTCCTCTATAAGGCGAGCCGGGGGATGGCGCTGGAAGAAGCCGTTGAAATGGTCCACGGGATTCGAGCAGGCCACTGAGGATTCCGTGAAATAACAGAAAAGGGCAGGTCACAATATGGAAAGCATCAGCTGTATCGCAGCCGCTGTCACGGCCTTTGCTGTCAGCGCGATTCTGGGGAAATTTCTCATTCCGTTTTTAAGAAAGATCAAATTTGGGCAGACTATCAAGGAAATTGGCCCTGTCTGGCACAAAAACAAGCAGGGAACGCCCAATATGGGCGGATTTATGTTCATCATCGGATCCGTGGCAGGCGTTCTTATCGGTTTTTTGCTGATGAGCGTTCTCCAAAGCGACCCCTTCGGAACGACTGTGGTCAGCAACGTCAAGTTGTTCGGCGGCCTTGGAATGGCGTTGATCTTCGGCTTTATCGGCTTTCTGGACGATTATATCAAGGACGTTAAAAAGCAGAACCTCGGGCTCAATGCCAAACAGAAGCTGGTGATGCAATTCTTTACGGCGGTGGCCTACCTAGCGTCGGTCTATCTGGCAGGCGACACCTCTACCGTGGTGATCTTCCCCTTCATCGGCCAGCTGGATCTGGGATTTTTTTACTACATCCTCATGGTGATTTTCATCCTCTTTATCTCCAATGCCGTGAATCTCACCGATGGAATCGACGGGCTGGCGGCGTCGGTGACGTTTATCGTCTGCATCGGCGTGCTGGTCATCTGCGGCGTGCTGGGGATCCTGGGCATCGGGGTCTACGCGGCGGCGCTGGCTGGAGGGCTTTTGGGTTTCCTGATTTACAACTTCCATCCGGCTAAGGTCTTCATGGGAGATACCGGATCGATGTTCCTGGGCGGATCGGTTTTGGCCTTGGGCTTCGGCATCAACCTGCCGGTACTGGTCCTCGCCTTCGGAATCATTTATGTGGTGGAGGCGCTGTCCGTAGTGCTGCAGGTCATCAGCTTCAAGACTACGGGTAAGCGGATCTTCAAAATGAGCCCCATTCACCATCACTTTGAAATGTGCGGCTGGAGCGAGGGAAAGATCGTCGGAATTTTCTCCCTGATCACCCTCATCGGAAGCATCATTTCCATTATCGCAGTATTCAACATCTGATTGGCCGGCTGGCCAGCCGGAAAGGAGGCAGTCCGTGATCGAATCCAGAAGCAAGCGCACCGGAGCGCGGAAGAAACCCTTGGCGCCGAAGCGCAGGCCGCAGCGTTCCGCCATCGACGGAGTCGCGGAGCGGGAGGAAGCCGCAGCGGAGGCGCCCCAGCGGGGCAGAATTGATATCTCTTTCTTTTTTCTGATTATCGTGCTGCAGACCATCGGACTGATCATGCTCTTTTCCGCCAGCTATGTCACGGCGCTCCACGAAAATGGAAACAGCCTGTATTACGTCATCCGGCAGAGCCTCTTTGTGATCGTGGGCCTCATCGCCATGGTCGTAGCTTCCTATATCGACTATCACTTCTGGCGGAAGCTGAAATGGCTGATTTATCTGGGCGGAATCGCGTTGATGGCGCTGGCGCTGATCTACGACAGTCCCAACAGCTCCGGCGCGCGGCGATGGGTCTATCTTCCCACCCAGAGCCATGCCCTGATCAGCTTCCAGCCGTCGGAAATCATGAAATTCGCGGTAGCAATCCTCTGCGCGCACCTGATTGCCGCCAACTATAAACAGATGAACAAGCTTAAGTTTGGGCTGTATCCCTTTGCAATCGTCCTCATCCCCATTGCGGGACTGATGGTGCTCCAGCGGCATATGTCCGGCCTGATCCTGATGCTGCTGATTATCTTTACCATGATGTTCGTGGGCGGAAGCAAAATTCGTTGGTTCGTAGTGCTGGGAGGCGCCGTCGTAGGGCTTGCCGTACTCTTCCTCATGTACAAGGGCTTCGATTACATCCAGATCCGGCTCTCCAACTGGCTGGATCCGCTGTCCGGCGACCTCCGGGGAAGCAAATGGCAGACGGCCCAGTCCTTGTACGCCATTGGATCCGGCGGCCTGATGGGGGTGGGGCTTGGAAATTCCACCCAGAAGTTTCTGTATCTTTCCGAACCGCAGAACGACTTTATCTTCGCTATCGTCTGTGAGGAACTGGGATTCGTCGGGGCGCTGGTCATCATCCTGCTGTTTGTGCTGCTGATCTACAGCGGTGTGTCTATCGCAATGCGGGCCCCGGATAAGTTTGGGTGTATGCTGGTCATCGGCCTGGTGGCGCAGATCGGCTGGCAGGCGCTTTTAAACATCGCCGTGGTCACCAATTCGATTCCCAACACCGGCATTTCCCTGCCGTTTTTCAGCGCAGGAGGCACGGCGCTGACTATGCAGTTAGCTCAGATGGGAGTCATTCTTAACGTTTCGCGGTACTGTCACCGCGATTAGCGGCTGGCTTCCGGCCTTTCCGACTTCTATTGTAAGGATGTGCGTGTTATGAAATTTATCCTGGCCGGCGGCGGGACTGGCGGGCATATCAATCCCGCGATCGCCATTGCCAACGAGATCAAGGCCCACCAGCCGGACGCGGAATTCCTGTTTGTCGCCAATCCCGGCGGGATGGAGGACACTCTGGTCCCCAAGGCAGGCTATCCGGTATCCCATATCAAAATGGCGGGCTTTTACCGTGGGCTGACTCCCGGCAATCTGGTCCATAATGTAAAAACAGTTTCCTATTTGCTGACGGCGGACCGGAAGGCACGGAAAATTCTCCGGGAATTCCAGCCTGACGCAGTTATCGGAACCGGAGGATATCTCTGCGGTCCCATTGTAATGGAGGCGCAGAAGCTGCACATCCCCACCTTCCTCCATGAACAGAACGCCTTTCCCGGCGTCACCATCAAGCTCCTGTCCAAAAAGGCGGACTTGGTGTTTCTGGCGTTTGGGGAGGCGAAGGCCCATCTGCCGGTACAACGGCGCTGCGAGGTGGTGGGCAATCCCGTCCGGCAGGAATTTTTGTCCGCCAGCCGGAAGGAGGCGCGGAGGAAGCTGGGCCTGGATGACGGATTTACCATCTTCTCCGTGGGCGGCAGTTCCGGAGCCAACGCCATCAATGAAATGGCCGCGGATATCATGGCCTGGCACTGCGGAGAGGGGAAAATCAACCACATCCACGGCTATGGGAAGCACGGACGGGAGAGTTTTCCCCAGATGCTGGCCGCAAGAGGGATCGACCTGGGCCGCTATCCCCGGATCCAGGCCCGGGAGTATATTGACGATATGGCCCTCTGGACGGCGGCGGCGGATCTGATTATTTCCCGGGCAGGCGCCATCACTATCAGCGAGCTGGAGGTCACGGGAAAAGCCTCCATCCTGGTGCCGTACCCCTATGCGGCGGAGAACCATCAGTACCATAACGCCAAGGTCCTGGAGGATCACGGCGCAGCCATTCTCATCGAGGAAAAAGACTACCGGAAGGAAGACCTCCTCGCCCGGATCGATGAGCTTTACCGCAATCCGGAGAAGCTGGAAGCCCTCGGCAGAAACGCCGCTTCCCTGGCAGCCTACGACACGACCGAACGCATCTACCAGCTCCTGATGAAGGAGCTGAAAAAGGGGCGGGCATGACCGCCCCTTCCGATTCCGGAAAATCCGGACAAGCCGTTTCATGCCCTCACCAATCCGGCGGCGCAGGCATACTATGGTTTGTAGCATACAAGGCTTTGCGGTATGCCAAGGCCCCTGTATGGAACAGCAAGTCGCCGCCCGG
>CAKXAF010000054.1:6609-11545 GCA_934869045.1 uncultured Nitrososphaerota archaeon
CAATTTTGCGAAGGGAGTGTTCTGATGGAACGGCTTATGATTTCCGGCGCGGTCCCGCTGCGGGGCGAGATCGACGTTCACGGGGCAAAAAACAGTTCCCTGCCGCTTCTGGCGGCAACCGTTCTTTGTCATGGGCAGACAGTGCTACATAACTGTCCGGAGCTTTCCGATGTAGCTGCTGCCTGTGAAATTCTTTCCTACCTGGGGTGCAGGGTGGAGCGGGAGGGCCGCACCGTGCTCGTGGACGCCCGGAATATCAGCGGCGGCAGCGTCCCGGACAGCCTGATGCGGGAGATGCGGTCTTCTATTGTCTTTTTGGGCGCGATCGCCGCGCGGATGGGGCATGCCAACATCAGCTTTCCCGGCGGCTGCGAGCTGGGGCCGCGGCCCATCGACCTGCATCTGCACGCTCTGCGTAAGCTGGGGCTGAACATCCGGGAGGAGCACGGCAGCCTGGACTGCACGGTCAGCGGACGGCTGAAGGGCGCCAATATCACGCTGTCCTTCCCCAGCGTCGGCGCAACCGAGAATATCCTCCTGGCTGCCGCTACGGCGGAGGGGATCACCGTCATCAACAATGCCGCCCAGGAACCGGAGATCGCCGACCTGGCGGATTTCCTCAACCGCTGCGGGGCAAAAGTCCGCGGAGCCGGAGAAGGCATGATTACCATCACCGGTGTGGAGCGGCTGGAGGCCTGTGAGCACACCGTGATCCCGGACCGTATCGTGGCAGCCACCTATCTTTGCTGCGCCGCTTCTACCGGAGGCGACGTGCTGGTCCGGCAGGTGGACGCCCGGCATTTAGCGGGGATTCTGCCGATCTTTGAGGAGATGGGCTGCGAGCTGACGGTTCAGGGAAACACCGTCCGGCTCCGCACGCCGGAGGGGCGTCTCCGCGGGGTGCGGGACATTCGGACCATGCCTTACCCCGGCTTCCCCACCGACGCACAGGCGCCGATTATGGCCGTAACGGCACTGGCGGAGGGAACCAGCGTGTTTGTCGAAAACATCTTTGAAAGCCGGTATAAACATGCCGCCGAACTGACCCGGATGGGAGCCCGTATCAAGCTGGAAGGAAAGGTTGCCTTGGTAGAGGGCGTACCCAAGCTGTTTGGAGCGCCGGTAATGGCTACCGATCTGCGCGGCGGGGCGTCGCTGATTGTCGCCGGATTGGCGGCGGAAGGGCAGACGGTGATTCGGGATATCAAGCATATTGACCGCGGCTATGAACGGATCGAAGAATCTCTGCGGCCGCTGGGGGCGGATATACGCCGGGAAGCATAGAAAACGGGATGGAAAAGGAGGGGAGGCCTATGGCGGACAGACGGAAAACGCAGCCTGTTTCCCGCAGGAAGCCAACGGATACCGCGCGGGGCCCTATTGGGACATCCGGTGGGCGTCCCAGTAGCGCCGCAAGACCCGCCGGACGTCCGTCAGCCTCTGGCAGCCGGCGCCCCCCTTCCAAAAGCGGCGCTTCGGTCCGGGGAAGGCCGCCGGAACCCAGGCGGGATCCCCGCGCCTCCCGTACCGGACGAATTCAGGAGGTTCAGCAGCGACGCAAGCGGAAACGAAAGCGCAATTACACCCTTTATTACATCCTGTTGTTCTTTTTTTTGACCATAGCGGGAATCGTCCTTTCCCTGACGGTTTTTTTCAATATCAAGACCATCGAAGTGACCGGAAGCAGCATCTACAGTACAGCAGACGTTTTGCCCATTTTGGGCGCAAAGGAGGGAGACAACCTTCTTCGGCTCAATACGGAAAGGCTGCGTCAGAATGTTCTGGAGGGGCTTCTGCGATCCGACCAGGTCGCGGTGAAGCGGGTGTTCCCCTCGACACTGCGGATCGAAGTGACCGACGGCGTCCCCGAGGTTCAGATGGAAACCAGCGGGGACTATTACAGCCTGAGCCGGAGCGGGCGTATCCTGGAGATCGGCACGGAACCGCAGCCGGATCACGGAATTATCCTGTTGGGGGTGGATCTTTCCGGCCTGAAGGTCGGAGACTCCATTTCTGAAAAGGAAAATGCAGACGCTTCTGCAGGCGAAGAGGCAAAAGCCGCTGCCGAAGCTTATCGGATCCAGCTTCAGGCGGTGCAGTCCTTTTTCTCGGCACTGACAGAAGCGCAGATATCCGGGGTTACGGCTGTGGATCTCAGCGACGAGATCAAGCTGACGCTGTACTGGGAAAATCGGATTCAAGTGATCCTTGGCTCTTTTTCGGAGTTGACTTACAAACTTCAGCTGTGCAAGGCGATCCTGGAGGATCCCACCCAGCTTTCGGCTGACGCAAAGGGCGTCCTGGATGCGGAAAACGCATCGTCCGCCGGGGTCTTTTATCAGAGCGCTCCAGACCTTGCTGTTCCGGGCGGCGGAATGGGCGGCGTTTGGAACTGGGATGATGCGGAAGCGGAAGAAAATCCGCCGGAGGAGGACACTTCCTCTCCGGAGTCATCAGAGGAACCGTTGGACGTTGTATCAGAATCCAGCCCGGAAGGAGGCGCCTGACACAAAAAGTTTGAAGTTTCTTCGAAAGAAAATCAGCTTTTTCTATTGAAATTTCCTGTTGAATCTGGTACCATATTCTTATAGGCTTTTTCCAGGCAAAGCCCCGGCCCCAGCGGCTTTACAAAATGTTCAGGACTTGACCGAAAGCTCAGCTTTCCGAAATATAGGAGGACGTACCCAATGCCTTTTACGTTAGAGAATGATTCCCAGAGAACGGTAGACATCAAAGTCATCGGCGTCGGCGGCGCCGGCGGAAACGCGGTCAACCGCATGGTTGACGACGGCGTCAAGGATGTGGATTTCATCGCAATCAACACGGACCGCCAGGTCTTGGATATTTCTCGCGCGGAGTATAAGATTCAGATCGGCGAAAAGGTTTCCAAAGGCCGCGGCGCCGGCGGCGACCCGGACCGGGGAGCACAGGCCGCCGAGGAAAGCCGCGAGGAGATCGCGGCGGCGATGAAGGGCGCGCAGATGGTCTTTATCACGGCTGGTATGGGCGGCGGAACCGGAACAGGCGCCGCGCCTGTGGTGGCGGATATCGCCCGGGAGATGGGGATTCTCACGGTCGGTGTTGTGACCAAGCCCTTCAGCTACGAAGGAAAGCGCCGGATGAAATACGCGGAAGAGGGCCTCGCCCAGTTGAGCCAGGTCGTGGATTCTCTCGTTGTGATTCCCAACGACCGCATCCGGCAGGTCATTGACCAGAAAACTTCCTTTAAGGATGCCTTTAAAGTGGTGGACGGCGTTTTGAAGCAGGGTATCCAGAGCATTTCCGATCTGATTAACACCGACGGATTCGTTAACTTGGATTTTGCCGACCTCTGCTCGGTGATGAAGAACGCCGGCATGGCCCACATGGGCGTCGGTTACGCCTCCGGCAAGGACAAGGCTGAGGCTGCGGCGGATATGGCGATTTCCAGCCCGCTGTTGGAGACTTCTATCACTGGCGCAAAGGCGGTTATCATCAACATTTGCGCCTCCAATGACCTGCTCTACGAGGACGCGGAGTTCGTTTCCACTATGATCGAAAAAGCTGCCCATCCGGATGCGGCAATCTTCTGGGGCCTGGTTTTCAACGACAACATGAATGATGAAATCCAGGTAACGGTTATCGCCACGGGCTTTGATGAGGATTATACCGGAAAAGGCAGGCTTGAGGATGGGAACACCCCTGCCGGCAGCCAGCCTGCGGCTCCTGCCAAAGATGGGGAAGCACAGACGGCTTCGGGAAGCAGCGCAATGGATCCAAATGACCCCTTCATCGATATCATGAATCTTTTTAACGATAATAAATGATTGACGGTCCTTCCTTGTCTTCATGCGAGGGAGGGCCTTTCCTTTCCGGCGGGCGTCCGCGGAGAAAGAGTAGAAAGGATGTTTTAACCTTGTGCGGATTTGTGGGAATGTTTAACCGGGATCCCGGTGATAACAACGAGCTTCTCTTGAATCAGATGTCGGCGGCCATCCGCCACCGTGGTCCCGATGACAGCCAGTATATTGTCCGGGACGGGTTCTGCATCGCCTTCCGGCGGCTTTCCATCATTGACCTGAATACCGGCGACCAGCCCTTTACCTCGGAAGACGGTCGTTTTACGGCGGTGTTCAACGGCGAAATTTACAACTACCGGGACCTGCGCGCCCCGCTTCAGGAGGAGGGCGTGGAGTTCCGTACCAATTCGGAGATTGAAGTGATCGTGGCGCTGTACCGCAAATACGGGGACGAATTCATTACCCGGCTGCGGGGAATGTTTGCCATTCTGATCTATGACTCTGTGAAGAAAACCATTTTCGTGGGCCGGGATCCCTTCGGCATCAAGCCGATGTATTATCGTGTTACAGAAAAGGGTTTGATGTTTGCCTCGGAGATGAAAGCCTTCCTCTTTGATGAAACCATGGGCGGTTTCCGGGTGGATCCCAGCCTGCTCCAGCATTATTTCACCTTCCAGTACGTTCCGGAACCCAACACCATCACCCCGGAAATCAAGGTTCTGGAGGCTGCTCACTACCTGAAATGCGGCTCCGACGGGAGCTTTTCGATTAAGCCCTACGTGGAGCTGCGGTTCGAAAAACCCTCGGAGGAGAGCTTCGAGGAAAAAGCGAAAAAGCTCCGGGAGATCCTCACGGAGTCGGTGGAGTACCACATGATCTCCGACGTAGAGGTGGGCACCTTCCTGTCCAGCGGTATTGATTCGGCCATCATCACGGCCATTGCCAGCCGTCTGAATCCTGGCATTAAGGCTTTGACCGTGGGTTTTGACGTGGCTTCCTACAGTGAGATCGACGATGCCCATGACATCGCCAGACACCTGAACGTGGAACACATCGTCCTGAAAGGGGACTGTGAGCTCTTCAAAAACGCCTTTGAAAAGGTGGTTTTTTCTCTGGATTCGTCGGTGGCGGACCCCTCCACCGTGGCAATCTATCTC
>CAKXAF010000055.1:0-3666 GCA_934869045.1 uncultured Nitrososphaerota archaeon
GTCAAATTCCGCTTTATCATTGGCAACAAAGACCTTTTTTTTGTGGGGGAATTTGCAGTTCCAGTAGGCCACCGAGTTGGAGGGCTTGATGATGACGGGGAAATCAAAGGGAAGCGTCACGGTCTTATAGGTCTCATAGGTACAGGCGGCGGTCTTGGGGAAGGCGAAGCCGTGCTCGGTGCAGACCTCATAGAAGCTCTCCTTCAGGGAGAGCCGCATCAGCAGTTCTTCGCTGATGCACTCGAAACGGTAGTAGGGCCGCAGCGTCTCCTGGTTCCGGACCAGAAGCTTGATATAGTTATCGCCGCAGGGCACCAGAAGCAGGGTCTGCTCCTTGGGATAGCGCTGGGAAAAGCGGATGAGGGTGTCGCAGAACACCCGGTCGTCCTCCAGATTGGGCTCGACGACCTCCACCGTAACGATTTTGCTGTTGGAGGTGGCGCCCAGACGTCCCTTTCCGATGGCGACGGAAGAGATGCCGTAGGCTTCGTGGAAGGAGCGCGCCATGCCGTAAACGTTGACGTCGCTGCCGAGAAGCACGGGAATAAAATCGGCTTGTTGGCTCATGAGAAACTTCCTTTCCGGAATTTATCGGGAACGACCCGGCAAAACCGCCGGATGGACATACTGTCATATCCTATATTATACTATCCCCGGCGGGGAAATACAAGAAAATAATTTTGAATCCTTCATCGAAAAGCCGCATTGCCCCGGAAGCAAATCTGTGTTACAATAGGTCTGCCGGAGTGCCGGCGGGAAGGATGAAGAGGTGTGGAAATCCTGAAGTTTTATGCAGCCTATCTGGCTGTGATGTGCCTGCTGGCCTTTGTCCTTTGCGGCATCGATAAGTGGAAAGCCCAGCGGGGCCGCTGGAGAGTGCCGGAAAAGACCCTCTTCCTGGCGGCGGGCCTGGGCGGCGCCTGGGGGTTTTTACTGGGAATGGCAGTATTCCGCCACAAAACAAAACATCGGGCGTTTCGGATCGGGATCCCTCTGCTGGCCGCGCTGTGGCTGGCCATATCCGCGTGGATGGTGTGGCGGCTGCTTCTCCGGCCGTAAAATTGCGGCTTTCGCCGGAAATCCCCTTGATAATCTGAAGGAGAAGAAGTATACTAAAACTAGTATGCCCAGATTTTTCATATAAAGGAGAGAATTGGATGTCCGTTTCAATTTCCCGTTTTTTTGACGGTCTGCGCAAAAAACAGGTCGTTTTTATCGGAGTCGGCGTCAGCCATACCCGGCTTATTGAAAAATTTTTGGACAAGGGGATCGCCGTGACGGTCTGCGACCGGCGCTCCGCCGAACAGATGGGGGAGACTTACTCCCTGCTTCTGGAAAAAGGGGTACGGTTCCGCCTGGGTGACGGTTACCTGAAGGCCTTGGACGACGCTGACGTTATCTTCCGCACCCCGGGGATGTATTTCAACTCCCCCGCCCTCAGCGAGGCCCGGAAAAAAGGCAAGACCGTCACCAGCGAGATGGAGTGCTTCTTCGACCTCTGCCCCTGTAGGCTCTACGCCGTCACCGGCTCCGACGGCAAGACCACCACCACCACCCTCATCTCCAAAATGCTGGAGGCCCAGGGCAAAAGGGTCTGGCTGGGCGGGAACATCGGAAAAGCCCTCCTGCCCGACATCGAAGAGATTGGGGAAGACGATGCGGCGGTAGTGGAGCTTTCCAGCTTTCAGCTCATCTCCATGCGGCGTTCTCCGGATGTGGCCGTGATCACCAACGTGGCCCCCAACCACCTGGATGTCCATAAGGATATGCAGGAGTATATCGATAGTAAAAAAAACCTCTACCTCCACCAGAACGCCTTTTCCCGGACGGTCCTCAACCTGGACAACGACGTCACCCGTTCCTTCGCTCCGGAAATCCGCGGGGAGCTCTCCTGGTTCAGCCGGCGGGAGACCCCGGATAACGGAGCCTTTTTGGGCGAGGATGGCGTGCTTTACGCGGTCTGCCATGGCCAAAAGACCGCCCTCCTGAAAAAAGAGGAAATCTTCCTCCCCGGTATGCACAACGTGGAGAACTACCTGGCTGCTATTTCCGCTGTGGAGGGGGAGGCAGACCCGGACAATATCGTCCGCATCGCCCGGACCTTCGGCGGCGTGGAGCACCGCATCGAGCGGGTCCGGGAGCTGGACGGCGTGACCTGGTACAACGACTCCATTGCCAGCAGCCCCAGCCGTACCATTGCCGGCCTGGATTCCTTCCAGCAGAAGATCATCATTATCGCCGGCGGTTACGATAAAAAAATCCCCTACGAGCCCCTGGCTCCCAAAATTATCGAAAAGGTGAAGGCCCTGGTCCTCATGGGCAGCACCGCTCCCAAGATCGAGGCCGCCGTCCGGGCCTGCCAGGGCTTCGAGCAGTCCGGACTGGTGATCGAGCATGCGGAGAACATGGAGGATGCGGTAGCCAAGGCGCGGAAGCTGGCCCAGCCCGGCGATATCGTCAGCCTTTCTCCCGCCAGCGCCAGCTTTGACAAGTACCCCAACTTTGAGGAGCGCGGCCGCCATTTCAAGTCCATCGTCAATCATTTATAAGAAGCAGCGAAAGGAAGATTTTATGACAACTCTGGAAATTCTCCGCCGTCTCTGCGAAGCAGACGGCGTTTCCGGCGAGGAGAACGCCGCCTCTGAAGCGGCGGCGGAACTGCTCCGGGCATACACCGATGATGTCGCAGTGGATGCTTTCGGCAGCGTGGCCGCCAACCTTCATGATGCGGGAGAGGGGGCCCCCCGGCTGCTCCTGGACGCCCATATCGATCAGATCGGCATGATCGTCACCCACATCACCGAGGAAGGCTTCGTCCGGGTCGCCCCCTGCGGCGGCGTGGACCGCCGTCTTCTCCTGGCTCAGGAGGTGGTGATTCACGGGTCCCGGCCGGTTCCGGGCATCGTGGGCACCAAGCCCCCCCATCTGACCTCCGGCGACGAGGCCAAAAAGGTGGTGGATATCGAGGAGATCGCCATTGACACCGGTTATAGCCGCGAGGAGCTGCTCAAATGGGTGGCCCCCGGCGACCGCGTTACCTATGTGAGCGCCTTTACCCAGCTGGAAAACGGCCGAGTCACCTCCCGCTCCCTGGATGACCGCGCCGGAGTCGCCGCCATCCTCCACGCCCTGGAGCTTTTGAAGGACAAGCCCCTGGGCTGCTCCCTGACGGTGGTTTTTTCCTCCCAAGAGGAGACCGGCGGCCTTGGCGCTGCCACTACGGCCTTCCGTGTGAAGCCTGATGCGGCTATCGCTGTGGACGTGAGCTTTGCCCTCACCGCCGACGCCGACGAGGTCAAATGCGGAAAGATGGGCAGCGGCCCCATGATCGGCGTCAGTCCCATCCTGAACCGGGGCATGTTCGACGAGCTGGTCAGCCTTTCCAAGGGCCAGCGGATCCCCTGGCAGGTGGAAGTTATGGGCGGCCGCACCTCCACCAACGCCGACCAGATTTCCGTTGCGGCCGGCGGCGTGCGCACCGCGCTCCTCTCCATTCCCCTGAAGTACATGCACACCCCCGTTGAGGTGGTCCAGCTTTCCGACGTAGAGGCAGTGGGCAATCTGATTGCGCAGTATATCCTGCACTGCGGGGAATAAAGGAGGGAAAGACTATGGAATTTCGTGAAATTTTGGAAATACTCTGCAACGAATACGGCATCTCTGGAA
>CAKXAF010000055.1:3753-10802 GCA_934869045.1 uncultured Nitrososphaerota archaeon
GTGCCGGGTGGATAACATGGGGAACGTCATCGCCTTCAAGAAAGGTGCGAAAACCCCGGTGAAGAAGCTCCTCATCGACGCACATATGGACGAGGTGGGCATGATCGTCACCGGCTTCGCTCCCGATGGCGGGCTTTGCTTCACCACCGTTGGCGGTGTGGACGCCCGGGTTATCCTGGGGCGCCGCGTGGTAGTGGGCGAGAACCGGATTCCCGGCGTCATAGGCACCAAGGCCGTCCACATGCAGTCCGACGAAGAGAAAAAGACCGCCGTCCCCGTGGACAAACTCTATATCGATATCGGCTGTGCCTCTAAAGAGGAAGCCATGGCTCTGGCTGACCCCGGCGACGAGGTCTGTTTTCCTGCAGGCTTCGGCTCCTTCGGCAACGGCTGCCTGAAGGGGAAGGCCATCGACGACCGCTTCGGCTGTGCGGTGATGGTGGAGCTCATCCGTTCCGAGCTGCCATGGGACTGCTGGTTCAGCTTCAGTGTTCAGGAGGAGGTGGGCTGCCGGGGCGCAGCGGGATCCGCCTTCAGCATCGCGCCGGATTATGCCATTGCCCTGGAGGCCACCACCGCCGCCGACCTGGCTGGGGTCAGCGATCCGAAAACCGTCTGTTCGTTGGGAAAAGGCGCGGTTGTCGGCTTCATGGACAAGGGTACCATCTACCCCCGGGAGCTGTACCGCCTCTGCCACCAGCTGGGCGTGGAAAAAGGTATTCCTGTCCAGAGCAAGTCTATGGTTGCCGGCGGCAACAACGCCGGCGCGATCCATAAAACTGCCGGTGGTATCAAAACCATCGCCATCTCCGCCCCCTGCCGCTACCTCCATTCCCCCTTCTGTGTGGTGAAGGAAAGCGATCTCACCGCCGTCCGGAATCTGACCCGCGCTCTACTGGAGCGTCTGGGTGAGATGGCCTGACCCAGAAAGGACCCTATCATGACCCCTACCAGAAAGCAACCGATTTTTTTCGTCACCGGCGCCAGCGGCGTGGGAAAATCTTCTGCCTGCGAGATCCTGTTCCAGCGGGAAACAGACTATCTGGTGCTGGAAAGCGACCTCCTTTGGGATGAACGCTTCAACCGCCCGGAGGAAAAATACCGGGAGTACCGTAGTCTCTGGCTTCGCGTCTGCGCCAATGTTGCCCAGATCGGCAGGCCGGTAGTCCTCTGCGGCTGCGCGACCCCGGATCAGTTTGAGGAATGCCCCGAGAGGGAGCTGTTCACCCATACCCACTATCTGGCCGTGACCTGCAGCGACGGCGAGCTGGAGCGGCGGATGCGGGAGGGCCGGGGCATCACGGACTCGGCCTGGCTGGAAAGCTCCCGGCATTTCAACCGCTGGCTGAGGGAACACGGTCCAGCTTTTCAGCCCTCCGTCCGCCTGGTGGAGGCCGATGGACTGACCGTGGAAGAAACGGCGGAGCGGATTGATCAATGGATCCGCTCCGCTCTTTGACAAGGATATTGGAAGGAACGAACAACATGACCGATTATACAGGGCTTTATGAGTTCAGCCCGCGCCTCCTCAGCCTGGCGGACCGGGCTGAGGAGCAGTGCCGGGAGGTTTTCCGGCGGATCGAGGATATCGCCGCTTATAACGAAGGAAAGGTCCTCAAGGCTTTTACCGATCACCGGGTTTCGGCGGCCCACCTGCTGGGGACCACCGGCTACGGCTACGACGACATGGGCCGGGACACTCTGGACGCCGTTTTTGCCCAGGCCGTGGGCGCGGAGGATGCTTTGGTGCGGCACAATTTTGTCTCCGGCACCCACACGCTGACAGTGGCGCTGTTCGGCGTGCTTCGGACAGGGGATACCGTGGTTTCCGTCACCGGTGCGCCTTACGACACCATGGAGGAGGTCATCGGCATCCGGGGCGGCGGTACCGGCTCCCTCCGGGAGTACGGTGTCAACTACCGGCAGGTGGAGCTGCTTCCCAGCGGAGAGCCGGACTATCCCTCTATTGAAGAAGCGGCGAAGGGCGCGCGGATGATCTACATCCAGCGATCCCGCGGCTACTCTCTGCGCCCGTCCTTGAGCGTGGAGACCATCGGGAAAATCGCCGCTGCCGCCAAACGCGGCAATCCGGACGCGGTGGTTTTCGTGGATAACTGCTATGGCGAGTTTGTAGAGAAATCCGAGCCGGTTGCCGTGGGCGCGGACCTGATGGCCGGCTCCCTCATCAAGAACCCCGGCGGCGGCATCGCTCCCACCGGAGGCTATATCGCGGGCCGGAAGGACCTGGTGGAGCTTTGCGCCTACCGCCTGACCTGTCCGGGTATCGGCCGGGAGGCTGGCTGCACCCTGGACCAGAACCGTGGGCTTTACCTGGGGCTGTTTCACGCGCCGTCGGCGGTGGCGGCCGCCGTCAAGACCTCCTGCTTCGCCGCTGCCTTCTTCGAGGGGCTGGGTTACCGCGCCAATCCCCGCTATGACGCGCACCGGACCGACATCATCGCAGCCATTGAGCTGGGAAGCCCGGAGAAGCTCTGCGCCTTCTGCCGGGGCATCCAGAAGGGCTCGCCGGTAGACTCCCACGTGACGCCGGAACCCTGGGCCATGCCTGGCTATGAGGATCCGGTGATCATGGCGGCGGGAACCTTTACCATGGGGGCGTCCCTGGAATTGTCGGCGGACGGCCCTATCCGGGAGCCGTATTCCGTTTGGCTTCAGGGAGGGCTGACCTACGGCACCGGAAAGCTGGGACTGCTCCTGGCGGCCCAGGAAATGGAAAAGAGCCAATAATTTTCAGAAAATGAGGCGAGCCATGCGGCTCGCCTCATTCTGTCAAAAAGGAAGAGTTCCCTCAATTGTATCAAAAAATCGCGGTATCCAGAGTCGGATCAACCGTGAGAAAATCAGCCCGGTTTGCCGAAAAGCGAATCATGGCGGCTGTTTTCATAAACCGGGAACTGCTTCCGGTATCCTGCGGGGGTCATCCCGGTGTGCTGGCGAAAGACGCGGATCAGAGATTTTGCATCGGCATAGCCCGTCCGCGCCGCGATTTCGGAAAGTCCCAGGGATGTGGAGGTCAGCAGGCTTTTCGCCTCGCTGATGCGGGCCAGGGTGAGGTATTCGTAGGGGGTCCAGCCTGTAAACCTGCGAAAGACCCGGATGAAGTGAAACTTGCTGAGATTGCATTTCCGCGCAATTTCCTCTATCGTCAGGGACTGAGCGCAATTTTCCCGGAGATAAGCCGCGGCTTCAGTGATCCGTTCTGCGTCCGGATCTGTGGATGGGGGAGCGGCCCCGGCCGCCAGGTCATTGAGCAATGTGTGGATCCAAAGGGACAGCTGCAGATCCGTCTTCCGGGTCGGGGAGGCGGCCAGGCGCTCCAATTCCTCAAAGCAATCCCGGGAGGTGTCCCAGTCAAAGGCTTGGATGCTGTCTCCGTTTAAAAAACGGATAAACCCAGAGGCTGCCGCTCCATTGAAATGAAACCAGAAAAAGTCCCAGTTATCGCCGGAGGTTCCGTAGTATTGGTAAGGGGCGCAGCTGAAGACAGCGGCTTTTCCGGCAGGGAGCAGGATGGTCTTTCCGGCGCAGCGCAGTTCTCCGCAGCCAGTGTGGGTGCCAAGGAACAAAAAGGTGGAAAAGCCCTGCCGTTCGGTATAATAATGGCTGTCGCAGTGGAACCGTCCAAAATCCGTGAGGACAAAGGGGAGTATCTCCGCCGCCTTTCCGGTAGTGTAGTGCTGGGACCGCCAGTTCTGCATGCAGCCCATCCTATAACGCGAGAGCATCGCCATCGCCTCCAATCGCGCAATATCCGCGAGTATTTCCGCAATTTTTCCGGTAGCGGGCGCCGGAAAAATTCGCTATACTTATGTTAAGACATCTGGCGGAATTTTGCAACCTGTATTTGGGGAAAGGCGGGAAGACGATGACATTTCGGGAAACTGTGCTGGCAGTGCTGAACTACCAGCCTTATGAGAAGCTGCCGGTAGTTTCTTTTGGATATTGGGGGGAAACCGTACAGAAATGGGCGGCGGAGGGGCATATCACCCAGGAGGAGGCCGATCAATACTGCTCTCAGGGAGACAACAGTTCCGGTGACCGCGCCATTATGAAGCGGCTGGGCTTTGACTTTAACTGGAACTCCTGCTTTGAAACGGCCAGCGCTCTGTTTCCGGGGTTTGACGAAGAGGTGCTGGAGGAATATCCCGACGGAAGCCGGAAGATGCGGGACAGCGGCGGGCTGATCGTGCTGGTGAAACCGGGGGTTGTCTCCATCCCGGCGGAAATCGGAACCAGCCTGACAGGGCGGGACGCCTGGGAAAAGCTCTATCTGCCGCGTCTGCAATTTTCGAGAGACCGCATCGACTGGGAGAGGCTGAAAAAGCTGGGGGCCCGGGACAGGCGGGAGCTGCCAGTGGGCCTGCACTGCGGGTCGCTTATCGGAAATATGCGCAACCTGCTGGGAGTAGAGCAGCTCAGCTATCTGATGGCGGATGACCCGGAGCTTTATGTGGAGATCATTGATACCATGTGCGGCCTGTGCTATCAGTGCGTGGAAGCGGTTCTGGAAAGCGGGGCGGAGTTTGACTATGCCCATTTCTGGGAGGATATCTGCTTCAAAAACGGTCCGTTGGTGATTCCTTCAGTTTTTGACGAATACGTAGGGCCCCATTATAAACGGATTACAGACCTGCTGCGCCGGTATGGGATCCACATCGTCTCGGTGGACTGCGACGGGTGCATTGACCGGTTGATCCCCACATGGCTGGAAAACGGGGTGAACACCATGTTCCCTATTGAGGTCGGGACCTGGAATGCCAGCATCGCTCCTTGGCGGGAGAGATACGGCCGGGAGCTGCGAGGCGTCGGCGGGATGAACAAGACGGTTTTTTCCCGGGACTACAAGGCGGTAGATGCGGAGATCGAGCGTCTGCGGCCGCTGATCGAGCTGGGCGGCTATCTTCCCTGCCCGGACCATCGGATCGCCCCGGACGCGAAATTCGAAAATGTGCAGTACTACTGCGACCGGATGCAGAATCTCAGGATCTGACCGGCGCAGAAAGGAGAAAATATGAAAACACTCTATCTCATCGGAGGAACTATGGGCGCCGGAAAAACGACGGTCTGCCGGATTCTTCGGGATAAGCTGGACCGGAGCGTCTTTTTGGACGGCGATTGGTGCTGGGATACTTCCCGTACTTTCCAATGCGAGGCCCCAGAATCTTGGCACCGATAAGGGCACACACGCCGCCCACCATGTGGACTGCCGTGGAACCGGCAAAGTCGTGGAACCCCAACTGGGCCAACCAGCCGCCGCCCCAGATCCAGTGACCGGAGATGGGGTAGATCACAGCACTGATAACCATGGAATAGATGCAGTAGGCGGAAAATTTCGTCCGCTCCGCCATGGCGCCGGACACGATCGTGGCAGCGGTGGCGCAGAAGACCGTCTGGAACATCACGAATGCCCAAAGAGGGACGCCGCTGGGGAGGACGGCGCTGTAATCACCGCGGATCATGGGGTCAAAGGACCCGAACAGCGCTCCGGTGGATCCGAACATCACGCCAAAGCCCAGCAGCCAGTAAATGGGAGTTCCGAGACAGAAATCCATGAGGTTTTTCATGATGATGTTGCCAGAGTTTTTTGCCCGGGTAAAACCGGTTTCAACCATGGCGAAACCGGCCTGCATGAAAAAGACCAGAGCTGTTCCCAGCAGGACCCAGATGGTGTTGACAGATGAAAACATGGGGAAACCTCCTTAGTCGGAAGGCCGTGTGGATTGATGCGGGAAGGAATATCTCCCTGCAGCGCGGCCGTTCTCGTTGTGCGGACCATATTGCAAAGACGCGCATCCTGCCTGGCAACAGGATGCGCGTCTTTGCGCGATATGGATATTCTATCGTCCCCCAGGCGGTCAAGCCCAGGAAACTTGAGAAAAAGGGGAAGGCAGTGGTTCAGACCCGGAAGAGAAGGTCACTGTAAGAGGGGAAGGGCCAGTAGTCCTTGCCCAGAAGGGTCTCCAGTTCGTCGACTGCGGCCCGCATCTCCTGCATGGCGGCAAATACGGCGTCTTTGTAGTAATCTGCCTCTTTTTGGAGATCGCCTTCGAAGCTCTTGGCTTCCAGAAGGGCCTTTTCCAGGGTTTCGGTTTTCTTGTAGAAGCAGGCCGACAGGGTGGAGAGCTTGCGGACCAGGGATTCTTCCGGTTCGCAGGGGATGTCGGCGCTGAGCGCTTTTTTCTGGGCGGCGGTTTCGCTGATGTCCTTAAGATAGGTGAAAACAGCGGGAAGGATCTGCTTCTTGGCCATATCTACCATCGTCAGGGCCTCGATGTTCAGCGTCTTGCAGTAATTGTCCAGAAGAATTTCATAACGGGAGTGCATTTCTGCGGCGGTAAAGATCTTGTGCTTGGTAAACAGCGCCACGTTTTTGTCTGCGATGAAGCAGGGAAGCGCGTCGGGGGTGGATTTCAGGTTCAGCAGGCCGCGCTTTTCCGCTTCCGTGACCCAGGAGCTGTCATAGCCGTTGCCGTTAAAAATGATACGCTTGTGCTCTTTGATGGTCTTTTTGATCAGAGTGTTGAGATCCGCAGTGAAGTCGGCGGAACCTTCCAGCTGGTCTGCAAATTGGGAAAGAACCTCGGCCACGATGGTGTTCAGCACAATGTTGGGGCCGGAGATGGAAAGAGAGGAGCCGGGCATCCGGAATTCGAATTTGTTGCCGGTGAAGGCGAAGGGGGAGGTACGGTTCCGGTCGGTGGTATCCTTGGGGAAACGGGGCAGGACGTGGACGCCTACCTTCATTTCTTCTTTGGTTTTCTGGCAGTAGCTGCTGCCGCTTTCGATGCTTTCCAGAATCGCAGAGAGTTCATCGCCCAGGAACATGGAGATGATAGCGGGGGGAGCTTCGTTGGCGCCCAGCCGATGATCATTCCCAGCGCTGGCAACGGAGACGCGGAGCAGATCCTGATAATCGTCCACCGCTTTAATGACGGCGGTGAGGAAGAGGAGGAACTGGGCGTTTTCCTGGGGGGAATCGCCGGGTTCCAACAGATTCATACCAGTATTGGTGGACAGGGACCAGTTGT
>CAKXAF010000055.1:10812-11393 GCA_934869045.1 uncultured Nitrososphaerota archaeon
CTTGCCTGATCCGTTGACTCCCGCAAAGGGTTTTTCATGGAGCAGGCAACAGAGTCCGTGCTTCAGCGCCACTTTTTTCATGACCTCCATGGTCAGCTGGTTGTGGTCGGTGGCGGTGTTGGTGTTGGTGAAGATCGGAGCCAGCTCATGCTGGGCGGGAGCGACCTCGTTGTGTTCGGTCTTGGCCAAAATGCCCAGCTTCCACAGCTCTTCGTTCAAGTCCCGCATGAAAGCTTGGATCCGGGGCTTGATGGCGCCGAAGTAATGGTCCTCCATCTCCTGACCCTTGGGCGGTTTCGCGCCGAACAGGGTCCGTCCGGTGAGCAGCAGATCCTCACGCTGGTCGTGGAGCGCCTTGTCAACCAGAAAATATTCCTGTTCCGGTCCCACTGTGGTGATGACCCGGGTCACATCCTCGTTTCCAAAAAGCTTGAGAATGCGCATAGCCTGCCGGTTCAGGGCCTCCATGGAGCGGAGCAGGGGCGTCTTTTTGTCCAGAGCCTCGCCGCCGTAGGAATAAAAGACAGTGGGAATACAGAGGGTGCTGTCCTTGATAAAGGCGTAGGCGGTAGGATCCCAGG
>CAKXAF010000056.1:0-3029 GCA_934869045.1 uncultured Nitrososphaerota archaeon
GTCCTGCAGTCCCTCGTCCTCGAAGCGCAGAAACTTTACCTTTGCCTCCAGCGGTTCCGCCGCACACAGCTGTTCCTTCTCCCGGACCGACGCAATTTCCTCCCGGGAGCTGTGGAGGTTCGAACCGATATTGCCGCTGGTGGAAAGGGCGATAAAGATCTGGTCCCCCTGAGCGCGGTATTTCATCAGAGTTCCGAAGCACATTTCCTCCACATCATCGGGATGGGCTGCAAATGCAAGAATATTCATATCACTTTTTTCCCTCCGTCCGGCGCTCCCCAAAATACGCGAGCATCATTTTGGCCATTCTGGCGCTGCCGCTGCCATTCGGCTGCCACGGGGAATACCACTCGTTGATCGAGCAGTACCGTTCCGAAACGATAAACTCCTGCGTTACGCCGTAGGTCAGCAATGCGTCCATCGTCTCCCTGGCCTTATCCTTTTCACCTGTGGCAAGCCAGGAGTTCAGCCAGAACCATTCGCTCTGCATGGTGTACCAAACGTCGCCGTAGCCGCCGTGATAAGCGCCATCGCAAGAGCCGTCACAGCTGGTCATCAGCCCTGTAAGGCCGCGTTCAAATTGGCCGCGGCTGCGGAAAAACGCCTCCATCTGCCGGTGCATCCTGCTGCCCGGTTCAATCAGCCCGGTTTCTAACAGCATCGGCGCACCGTCGGTATAATAGCTGTAGTTCTGGCTGTCCTCTACCGAAAGCCCAAGCTCATGGGGGAACAGAAACGCTTCATCTTTCTCATGCCCCTGATAAAGCTCATCGCGGATTTCGGTCAGACGGTTGAAATAATCCTCGTAAATCTTCCGAACCGCGCTTGCTTCGCCGCGCTCATGCTGCTCCAGCATTTCCGCCATACAGCGGATCGCCATGACGTTGTAGCTGTCAGTAAAGGTCCAGAACTGCGCGATATCCGCCCAGTCGCTTCCGCGCCCGCTGGGGAAGATCCCCGCGTACCCGGGGGAAGGCTGCATCCTGCGGCGTTGGATCCAGTCCAGCATATCCTGCAGCTTTGGCAGAAAATAATCCATTTCCTCCGGGTCGCCGCTGTATTTCAAATGCTCGGAAATTCCCCAAATAACGGAGCCGGTAAAATTTTCCCACGCCGCGCAGCCGGACTGGATGCGGCCCTTGTCTTCGCCTTCCTGGACGAGCCATCGCTCACAGAAATACCGGTAAGCCTCTCCCGTATGCTCCCTGAGTCCAATCTGATCCAACAGCGTCAGTACCACAGTTGCCTCATATGGCCAGATATACCGGCCCAAATCCCCCTGGCGGGTGGCCACCATATCGCTTCCCTTATAGCGTGCGAGCATCTGGCAGCACTGCGTAACCAACTGGAGGTAGAGATTCCTATGAACAGGATTGCCGGTATTCGGCACGAGCTCCACTTTTTCCAGAATTTTTTGCCAGCGCGCGACTGAAGCAGCCTTTTCCGCCTGGTAATCAAAATCGCCGGTTTCCGCCGCGCGGAGCACACCTTCGAAGAAAATGCTCCCGCCTGGCTCCAGGCTATAGTCCAGCCGGAAATAGTCGGCAGCTTCAAACATGTGTCCCTTCGGACCATCCTTCACCCAGCGGAGCTTCAGCCCTGCCGGAACCTTGAGGAAAATAGATCCCTCATCATCAGCGGCAGAAGTTTCTCCCGTCTGCTCCCAGGTCCGCTTAAGCATATACCAGTTTTTCAGATTGGGTTCATAAGGTGCATAACCCTCCTGATGGAGCTGCGTCATGTAAACGTCTTTTCCGGAACGGCATAAAACGCCGAGACATCCGTTCACCTCCACCGCTGAATTATTTTTCAGCGTGATACGGAAATACGTTGCCGGGATACGTTCAAATCCACAGAACGCCTCCATGGAAACCTCACATTCGCAGGCATTGTTCACCGTGTATATGGGCAGGCCCCCGGCAACCGGCGAAAAACGCGTCGTTTGATAGTCAAAGGCCTCCATGCTCTCCCCATGCAGCAGCACCATACCGATCCCCGGCTGTCCAAGGTGCGTCCCGTCGTCCAGAAGCGAAGAGTCTGTAATCTTAAAATCCGGATACAACAGCGCCAGGCGTTCCGCCAGCGGAGGATGCAGGTACACCCGCGCCGTTTTAGGACGGCGCCATTTTTTCGTTAAATTCTTCATACCAAACCTCTTTTCTTCAATTCGTCAGGAAATTACTAAATGCTTTTAGTTCGTAAAAAATCATACTTTTTATTAGTCTACATGCCATTTATATCACAGTTTTCATAAATTGTCAAGACGAAATACAGAAATAATCTTGATTTTTTCCTGAGAAGACGTTATAATAAATATAACCTTTTAGTTAGAGTGGATTGGATGGGATTTTATGTCTAAAATGACAATCAAGGAAATTGCCCGGCTGGCAGGTGTTTCCACCTCAGCGGTTTCCATTGTGCTGAACAACCGCCCCGGTGTCAGTGAGAACACCCGTGAAAAAGTACAGGAAATTATCCGGCAAAACAACTATGTTCCGAATCCCAACTCTCGCAGGCTCCTTTTGGATAAATCGGATAACATCACCGTTCTGCTGGCCAAGGACCGCAGGGATCTGAGCAATCAGTTCTATGTGGAGCTGAACAATGAGATCGTCCCGGAATGCGACAAGGCCGGCTGCAATTTAGTCTACGCTTTTTATGAGGTTACCTCCGACGGCAAGGTGATTTTCCCCAGAATTATCGAGCACCGTGATACCGGGGGTATCATTTTCCTGGGCAGCCCGCCTATACAGGTGCAGCAAAAGATTATCAGTTATGAAATTCCTTTCGTGATTTCCGACACGCACGAACCTCAGCCAGACATCCCCTCCGTTTTTACGGATTACTGCAGGGCCTCCTACAGCGCAACCAGCTACCTGATCCAAAACGGCCATCGGGAAATTGGATATCTGGGCTATGAAAGCCCAAAGTATATGCAAAAAACCTTGGAGGGCTTTCAGTTTGCCCTCCGGGACGGCGGCTGTTTATATCATCCGGAATGGGTGCTTACCTCGCCGAATAGCGATAAA